>CAMAWK010000061.1 GCA_945861915.1 Flavobacterium psychrophilum
TTCTAAATACATTTTTTCAAAAGCTTTTTGATGGTATAAAATAAAATTATCAATTAAATCAGCTCATTAGATTTCAAAAATTAATTAGATTTTAATTTTCAAAACACTACAAATCAACACCTTAAATAGCAAACTATTTTTTTGGCATAGTAATTGGTTATTTGCAATCGAACAACTAAAACTCAATTATTATGAAAACGAAACTGTTTCCACTCGCCTTTTTGATTGCTGTAGTTAGCACAACAATCCAAGCCCAAAATTGCACTCAAGTCAATGCTATGAATGCCGAAATTAGCGATAATCTAGACCTTAGAGCTGTAGCTTCTATTTTTGGAGATTCAAGAAACCTACAAGATTTTGAACGCCGTTTGAACGATCCAAGACTTCAAATCTCCAATTTGGATTTAAATTATGACAATCAAGTTGATTATCTTCGAGTAATCGAATCGGTTCAAAAAAGAACCCACGTAATCATTTTGCAATCGGTAATTGATTATGATTTATATCAAGACATTGCGACTATCGAGGTTGAAAAAGACCGATACAATAATGTGAATATTCAAGTAGTTGGAAATAATTTTATGTTTGGAACAAATTATATTTTCGAACCTGTTTATTACACCACTCCACGCATTTACGCTTCGTTTTGGTTGTCCAATTATCGTCCTTATTGCTCTAATTGGAGTTGGAATTATTATCCTACGCATTATTACACCTGGAATCCGTTCCCAGTATATCGCTATAGAAACAACATCAATACCTGCTTGAATTTTAACAACAGTTATAACTATGTAAATTATAGAAGTAGCAGCATTGCGGTGACTATTTATAAATCGAATCGTAGTAATGGGTATGAAAAATTGCATCCGAACCATTCTTTCTCTAGAAGAAATTCAAACTATAATAATCGTTATGAGTTGGACGCAAAAAGAAACAGTCGAGGAATGGGGTATCGAAATGAGTCTTCGAAAACAACTTCACCTCAACGAGTAGAATCATCCAGAGAATATTCTAAAAATAGAAGTAATTCTCAAAGAGTTGAAACGCCTCAAAGAACAGAGTCAACTAGAGATTATTCTCAAAATAGAACCAATTCTCAAAGAGTTGAAACTCCTCAAAGAACAGAATCAACCAGAGATTATTCTCAAAATAAAACCAATTCTCAAAGAGTTGAAACTCCTCAAAGAACAGAAACAACTAGAGATTATTCTCAAAATAGAAGTAATTCTCAAAGAGTAGAAACACCTCAAAGAACAGAGTCATCAAGAGATTATTCTCAAAATAGAAACAATTCGCAAAGAGTAGAAACTCCTCAAAGAGCAGAACCAACTAGAGATTATTCTCAAAATAGAAATGATTCCGCTAGAGGAAATTCTTCTCAAAGAGGGCAATCTTCAAAATTCAATCAGGATGAAGCTCGAAATTCTAGTTCAAGAGAAGGAAATAGAAGAATTTAAAAAAATAGATTTCAAGATAAAACACGACTTTTCAGTCGTGTTTTTTTTATTAATTAGTTGTTGTTATCTTTACCCTGTTTCTGATTAAATTCTTGTTTCAAACCTATGAAAAAATATTTTTTACATAACGGATCCGAAAGTAGTGGTCCTTTTTCGATAGAAGAATTAAATGAAAAAAAAATAACTAAATCAACTCCCGTTTGGTTTGATGGAATGGAGCATTGGAAAACCGCTGGCGAAATTCCAGAATTAACCCGACTTTTTATCCCAACGCCTCCTCCTTTTAAAGCAAAACCCAATCCGATTCCGACTCCAAAAAAGCAGGAATTTGAAACCGAGCAAAAAATCCTAGGACTTCCTAAAAATACTTTTATTATTGTTTCTGCCATTTTGATGTTGGTGGTTGGAACTGCTATTTTCAATACTTTACAAGAATCCAGAAACAAAGAGTTAGAAATTAGAAATCATAAAACAGCGATAGAAAACGAACAATATCGTATCCAACAAATAGAAATTGAAGAACAAAAAAAGATAGTTGCTGAACAAGAGAAAAAAGAAGCTGAACGACTATTGAATGAAAGAAAAGCTTTTGTTGAGAAGCGAATTGACGAAATTCAAGAATTAGTTGATACTAAAAATTCAGACATTGAAATACTTGAAACGAAACTAAATGACGCTTCCAGTTTTAAATTACTTAGAACCCCCGAAGAAAAAAAGATTCAAATCGATTTATTAAAAAGCGAAATTGAATCTTTAAAAAATGAAGTTTTAATCTTGAAAAATGAATATGATCAATTAAAATTAAAGGCTGAAAAAAATCAAGATAGCCTCTAAAATTTCAGTTGATAAACTGCATCTAAATCAATATCCGAATTTATATTCACATCTAAATCAGTTACAAAGCCAGAATTCAATCCGTAAACCCAACCGTGAAGGGTTAAATCTTGTCCGTTTTTCCACGCCGATTGTACTATTGATGTTTTTGCTAAATCAAAAACCTGCTCTTTTACATTAATTTCAACAAAAGTATTAAAACGATCTGTTTGGTTTTCAATAGCATCTAACTGTTTCTGATGCAAACGATACACGTCTTTTATGTGTCGAATCCAGTTATCAATTATTCCTATCGATTGATTGCCAAGTGCAGCTTGAACACCACCACAACCATAATGACCACAAACTATCACGTGTTTTACTTTCAAAACATTTACCGCATAATCCAAAACACTAAGCATATTCATATCGGTATGAATGACCATATTAGCGATGTTTCGGTGTACAAAAACTTCTCCCGGTTTAGCACCAACAATTTCATTTGCAGGAACTCGACTGTCCGAACAACCTATCCACAACAAAGGAGGCGATTGACCAACTGCTAAGTTTTCAAAATAATTAGGGTCTAATGCCAAGGATGATTCTACCCACTTTTTGTTATTATCTAATATTTTTTTATAAAAACTATCCATAATGTGCGAATTTTAGATTTAATAAATTTAGTTTTTAAAAATAGTGTTTTTTCGATGAATTGACCTAAAAATATATTTTTTTAACAAAATTATAATGATTGTATTTTTTACAATTTCAGGGAAAATATTACAATACTTAATCGATATTTAAAACTAGATAAACGGGTTTTGTTTTTATATTTGTATCTAAAAAATAGCACAATGACAATTACTCAACTACAATATGTTTTGGCGGTTGCCGAATACAAAAATTTTACTCTAGCAGCAGAAAAATGCTTTGTTACGCAACCCACATTGAGTATGCAAATTCAAAAAATTGAGGAAGAACTCAATGTTTTAATATTTGATAGAAGTAAAAAACCAATTCAGTTGACAGATATTGGTCAAAAAATAGTTACTCAAGCCAAAAATATTGTTAGCGAAGCGGGTAAAATAAAAGACATTGTCGAATATCAAAAAGGATTTATTGGTGGCGAATTTAGATTGGGCATTATCCCGACCATCATGCCAACGCTTTTGCCTATGTTTTTGAATAATTTTATCAAAAAATATCCCAAAGTAAAACTAATCATTGAAGAATTAAACACCGATGAAATTGTCCATCGTTTAAAAAACGGTCATTTGGATGCTGCCATTGCTGCCACTCCCCTTGAAGACGAACAAATCAAAGAAATCGTGATGTATTACGAACCTTTCGTCGCTTATATTCCAGACAGCCATACCGTTTCTAAAAAAGAAGAAATAGAAATTGAAGATTTAAATTTAGATGAAATTTTACTTTTACAAGACGGACATTGTTTTAGAAATGGAATTTTAAACTTATGTAAAAATCAAAATGCAGGAAGTGCTAATTCATTTCAAATAGAAAGCGGCAGCTTTGAAACCTTAATAAAATTATCAGATGAAGGCTTAGGAACTACTCTACTGCCTTACCTTCACACTTTGGATTTAAAAGAAAAAGACAAAGCTAAACTCAGAGAATTTAAAGACCCAAAACCCGCAAGAGAAGTAAGTTTGATTTACCCAAAAAGCGAATTGAAAATTCACATTATTGATGCATTACGAAGCACAATTGCAGGAGTTGTAAAAGGTGCTATTGCGTTTTATAATGTACAAATTATAAGCCCTTTATCAAAAAAACAAAACTGAATTAGAAAGGATTAAATCAATTAATCAAATAAATCTGAGGACAAATAACGGTCTCCACGATCACAAATAATTGCCACAATTACGCCCGATTCCATTTTTTCAGCGAGTTTTAAAGCTACTGCTACTGAACCTCCACTGCTCATTCCTGCAAAAACACCTTCCTCTTTTGCCAATCGTTTGGTCATTTCACGAGCTTCTTGTTCGCTTACTTCAATAATAGTATCCACTTTTGAAGCATCAAAAATTTTAGGCAAATATTCTTGTGGCCATTTTCTAATACCTGGAATTTGAGAACCATCACTAGGCTGTGCTCCTACAATTTGAATATTCGGATTTTTCTCTTTCAAATAAGTTGAAGTACCTATAATTGTTCCCGTAGTACCCATGGCCGAAACAAAATGGGTTACTGTTCCGTCGGTATCATTCCAAACTTCTGGACCAGTTGTTTTATAATGTGCTTTCCAATTGTCATCATTCGCAAATTGATTCAGCATTATGTATCCCCCCTTTGCCATCTTTGCATCTACATAATCTCTCGAACCAATGATTCCCTCACTGGCAGGAGTTAAAATCACTTTTGCACCAAAAGCCAACATAGTTTGTGTTCGTTCTTTTGTAGAATTCTCAGGAAGAACCAATTCTATTTCGATGCCAAATAACTGAGCAATCATGGCCAAAGCAATTCCAGTATTTCCACTTGTAGCCTCAATTAATTTGTCGCCTTTTTTAATATCGCCTCTTTCTACAGCCGAAGCAATCATGTTGTAAGCAGCACGATCTTTTACACTTCCACCAGGATTATTTCCTTCTAGTTTTAACAAAAGGGAAATGTTTTTGTTTTTAACTAAATTCACGCTTTTTACCAAAGGGGTATTGCCAATTAAATCTACTAATTGATATGATTTCATACTTACTTTAATTCTTTAATTTTCACTTCGGTGATGGTGGTGTTTGTAACAAGCGATTTTTCTGGAATCGATTTTGTAATCCATGTATTTCCACCAATCACACTATCTTTTCCAATGGTCGTTTGGCCTCCTAAAATCGTAGCATTAGCATATATACATACATTTTGTTCAACTGTTGGGTGGCGTTTTGAATTCTTCATTTCTTTACTCACACTCAAAGCTCCTAGTGTTACTCCTTGATATAGTTTAACATATTTTTCTATAACCGTTGTTTCCCCAATAACGATTCCTGTCGCGTGATCGATAAAAAAAGGAGAGTCAATTTGCGCACCAGCGTGAATATCAGTTCCAGTAATTCGATGCGCATATTCGCTCATTAATCGAGAAAATAATAATAAATCTAATACATATAATTCGTGACTTAATCTATAAATAGCGATGGCGTAAAAACCAGGATAACCCAAATACACTTCATCGATACTATTTGAAGCAGGATCATTTTCTAAAATATAGGCAGCGTCATTATTCAATTTTTCGAGAACAGATGGTAGTTTTTCTAAAAACTGATTCCAAACATCTTCGCACAAGGCTTCTGGCTTTTTACAAGCAATTTTGGAAATTTCTTTGAACTTTACTTCTAATTCATCTATGCTTTCGCTTAAAGAAGCTTTAGAGTCAAATAATGTGTAAAAAAGTTTTTCGGTAAAATCTTCTACTTTCGTTTTGATTCCGTAATTGATAAATGCATTACTTTTTAATGCAGCAATATTTTGTATAGCTATGTTTTTCGTCACTTTTTTAGAATTGAATTAGTATTTGACATTGGTAAAAGTAAGATGTTTTTAGAAAATGAGGAAATATATTAATCAAATCATTGCTAGTGTTCTTAGAAAATTTTGATTAAAATCGATATTATTTCCTAAAATAAAAAAAGGTTATAAACTTAGCTGAAATTCGCTAAACTTATAACCTTATAAACTTTTAAACTTATATTTAATAAACAAAAATCGGTCTTTCGCTCATCATTTCGTTTACTTCATTGGCAACAGCTTCAATAACTTCCTCGTTAGTATGATCTACTAACACTCGGTCAATCAAAGCTACAATTGTTTCCATATCCACTTCAACCAAACCACGAGTAGTAATAGCAGCAGTACCTACACGAATTCCTGAAGTTACAAACGGCGATTTATCGTCAAAAGGAACCATGTTTTTATTGACTGTGATTTCCGCTTTCACCAAGGCATTTTCGGCATCTTTACCTGAAATATTTTTGTTTCTCAAATCAATCAACATCATGTGATTGTCTGTACCACCTGAAATAATTTGATAGTCTCTTTTCACAAAAGCATCTGCCATTGCATTAGCATTTTTTTGCAATTGCATAGCGTATCTAAAAAACTCATCTTTCAAAGCTTCTCCAAAAGCTATTGCTTTAGCAGCTATAACATGCATCAATGGACCTCCTTGATTTCCTGGAAAAACAGCTAAATCTAACAAAGATGACATCATTCTGATTTCTCCTTTTGGAGTAGTTAATCCCATTTTATTTTCGAAATCTTTTCCCATCAAAATTAAACCACCACGAGGACCACGAAGGGTTTTGTGAGTGGTTGTAGTTACAACATGACAATGCGGAATTGGATCATTTAACAAGCCTTTTGCAATTAAACCTGCTGGATGCGAAATATCTGCTAATAAAATAGCGTCAACACTATCAGCAATTTGTCTGAAACGCTCAAAATCCATATCACGAGAATAGGCAGAAGCACCAGCAATAATTAATTTTGGTTGTTCTCTGGTAGCAATTTCTTGAATTTTATCATAATTTAATCGACCAGTTTCAGCTTCAACACCATAAAAAACGGGATTGTAAACACGTCCTGAAAAATTTACTGGCGAACCATGTGTCAAATGCCCTCCGTGAGCTAAATCAAACCCTAAAATTTTATCTCCCGGTTTTAAACAAGCATGAAAAACCGAAGCATTCGCTTGTGAACCTGAGTGAGGCTGCACATTGGCATAGACAGCGCCAAATAATTCTTTTGCTCTATCTATGGCAATTTGCTCTATTACATCTACCACTTCGCAACCACCATAGTATCTTTTGCCAGGGTAGCCTTCGGCATATTTATTTGTCAAAACAGAACCAGCTGCTTCCATTACTTCATCACTTACGAAATTCTCAGAAGCGATAAGTTCTAATCCGTGAATTTGTCTGTGTTGTTCCTCTAAAATAAGGTCGAAAATTTGTTCGTCGCGTTGCATTTCTTTATTTTTAAATATTTTGTGGCAAAAATACAAAAAAACGTTTGGTAAATTCTAAGTTTATACTATATATTTGATGAGTAATTCTTAACAAAATAATCAACAATCCAATGCCCCTATCCGCCAATAATATCAACAGAAAATCATGGTTAGAAGTTGCTGCTGAAAGTGATTTTCCAATTCAAAATATTCCTTTTGGAGTTTTTCTTACCAAAGAAAACGTAGTTACAGTAGGAACTCGAATTGGAGATTTCGCCATTGATTTAGGCGCATTACAACAATTAAATTATTTTGAAGGAATTGAACTCACAGATGATATGTTTCTTCAAGATACTTTGAACGATTTCATTTCTGACGGAAAAAAAACCTGGCGATTGGTTCGAAATCGTATTGCCGATATTTTTGACGAAAAAAATTCAAAATTACGAGATAATTCAAATCATCGTGAAATAGTCATTTTCAAAATGGAAGAGATCGAAATGCAATTGCCTGTTTTAATTGGCGATTACACCGACTTCTGTTCCAATAAAACACATGCCAGCAATATTGGTAAAATACGAACAGGAGGCGAAAAATCGTTACTCCCAAATTGGCACCATATTCCAGTGGCCTATCACGGAAGAAGTTCTACTATCATTCCGTCCGGAATTGCAGTCAATAGACCTATGGGACAATCGTTACCAAAAGGAGAAACAACTCCGGTTTTTGGTCCTTCCCGAATGGTTGATTTCGAATTAGAAACTGCTTTTATAACTACCGATGCCAATATTATGGGAGAAAGCATCCTGATAAACGAAGCAGAAGACTATATTTTCGGAATGGTTTTGATGAATGATTGGAGTGCTAGAGATATTCAAAAATGGGAATCGGCACCACTAGGGCCTTTTTTATCGAAAAACTTTGCGACTTCTATTTCCCCTTGGATTATAACTATGGATGCTTTAGAACCCTTCAGAACTAAAGGACCTAAGCAAGATCCTTCGCCTTTTCCGTATTTGCAATTAAACGGAAAACACAATTATGACATACATTTAGAGGTTAGTATTTTGCCAGAAAACGGACAAGAAACAATGGTAACTCAATCCAATTCTAAGTTTATGTATTGGTCCATGATTCAGCAATTAGTGCATCACACCTCTAACGGCTGTCGAGTAAACTCGGGAGATATGATGGGTTCAGGTACTATTTCAGGATCCAATCAAGAAAGTGTAGGCTCGATGCTAGAATTAACTTGGGGCGGAAAAAATCCTATTCAACTAAATGATGGTACTGAACGCAAATTCCTGAATGATGGAGATACAGTAATCATAAAAGGATTTGGAAAAAACAATTCGGTACGAATTGGATTTG
Organism: Flavobacterium psychrophilum; assembly: GCA_945861915.1. Taxonomy (GTDB): domain Bacteria; phylum Bacteroidota; class Bacteroidia; order Flavobacteriales; family Flavobacteriaceae; genus Flavobacterium; species Flavobacterium psychrophilum_E. The sequence continues at coordinate 8,599 of CAMAWK010000061.1, forward strand.
GGGAAGTTTCGAGTAAATTACTTCCACCTTTCGTGAGAAAATAAAATCTAATTTTTAACCACTTTTTGATATGGAAATACAAATTGAAGCCTTTCAAATAGCTGAGTTATTCAATATCAAAAAATTCAGAAATGCTTTTCAATTAGAAGCCTATTCTGGATCGACTTCGGAAGTGTTTTACGTGTTATCAAACAACAGATATTTATATGTTTTTGATTACGGAGTAGTTGTTTTTGCTAATTATGATGACGCTTCCAAAAAAGAGTTTTTAGACTTTATACGCCAATTCTCAACTTCCATTGTAGATTTAGACTTAACGGAAGTATATTCCATAAAAACAGACGAAAAAAATACTAAAATCATAGTCAAAAACGATTTTGTTTCTTCGCCTCAAATCGATTCTTCCTTATTGCGAATTGTATTGCTAAATGTAGGACAGTCTGTTGCTTTAGAATATTACGAAATGCTTACAGACGAACTGATTACTTCCTCTAAACATTATATTTTAGAATTAGAAAAACGAGGAAAATTAAGTATTTCTAAAACAAATTTGCTCAAATACATTGGCAAAGTCCTAAACGTAAAAAATAGTATTGTTGATAATTTATACATTCTCGACGACCCTAATTTAGTTTGGGAAAACGAAGATTTGAATATTCTGAATCGACAATTGAAGTCCAATTTTGACATCAACACACGATTCAAAGACCTCGACTACCGACTTCAAATTATCGAAGACAACCTAACCCTTTTTACTGATGTTTTGAATGTAAAGGAAAGTACAAGACTTGAGTGGGTCATCATCATTTTAATCGTGATTGAAATACTAATCGCCTTGTTTTTTCATTAACTAAAGTCATTCAATGCCTTTTCGATAATGGCTAAACATTCTTGAATTTGCGATTCGGTAATCACTAACGGCGGTGCCAATCTAATTTTATTGCCGTGAGTGGGTTTTGCTAATAATCCATAATCTCGGAATCGCAAACAAATTTCCCAAGCCAAATCAGAATCTTCGTCACAATTTATGACAATTGCATTTAATAATCCTTTGCCTCGAACAAGCGAAATCAACGGATTTTTTTGTGCAATGGCGTTCAATCCGTTTCGTAAAATGATTCCTAATTTTTGAGCGTTTTGGGCTAATTTTTCTTCTCGAACAACCTCCAGCGCTGCGATGGCAACGGCTGCAGCAACTGGGTTTCCTCCAAAAGTAGAACCGTGTTGTCCAGGTTTAATCACATTCATAATATGGTTATTCGCTAACACTGCCGAAACAGGATACACGCCACCCGAAATGGCTTTTCCTAAAATCAAAATATCGGGTTTCACTTCTGGTGTATTTTCACAGCCATTTTCACAAGAACAATTGCCACAAGTTGCCAGTAATTTTCCCGTTCTTGCGATTCCGGTTTGAACCTCATCGGCTATAAAAAGTACGTTGTGCGCTTCGCAAAGGGCTTTGGCTTTCGCCAAATAATCGTCTGCTGGAACATACACTCCCGCTTCGCCTTGAATAGGCTCTACCAAAAAACCAGCAATATTTGAAGAAGAATTCAAAACCTGTTCTAAAGCGGCAACATCATCATAAGGAATTTTTATAAAACCATCCGTAAAAGGGCCAAAACTCTTTCGAGCCGTTTCATCATTAGAAAAAGAAACAATCGTAGTTGTTCTTCCGTGAAAATTATTTTCGCAAACAATAATTTGGGCTTGATTTTCGGGAATCCCTTTTACTTCATAAGCCCATTTTCGGCACAATTTAATAGCGGTTTCTACTGCTTCGGCTCCCGTGTTCATGGGCAAAACCTTATCAAAACCAAAATAATTAGTGATATATTCTTCGTAATTCCCTAATTGATCGTTGTAAAAAGCACGAGAAGTCAACGTCAAGGTTTGTGCTTGTTCCATCATGGCATTTACAATTTTCGGATGACAATGTCCTTGATTGACAGCCGAATAAGCCGACAAAAAATCGAAATATTTTTTATCATCCAAATCCCAAACAAAAACACCTTCACCTCTTTTTAAAACCACAGGCAATGGGTGGTAATTGTGTGCACCAAATTTATTTTCTTTGGCAATTAATTCTTCTGATTTTAACGATAGAACTTGACTTACTGTTTCCATAATGAGGTGCAACTATTTTATTTGAAACAAAATTAAATAAATAGATTTGTATTATGTTACAAATAATTACTTTTGATTTTAGAAAATCATTTAAACTTATATTTAACCACAAAATCCCTTTGAGAGATTGCTCTCTAAAAGCTTAACACTCTATTTTTATGAAAAACATATTTTATTTTTTTGCGATAGCTGCATTTACGTCTTGTGCTTCACAACTACCAAACTCATCGGCAACAGAACCTACTGGTTACATTGAAAGTATCACATCAAAAGACTTAAAAGACTATCTAACCGTAGTCGCTTCGGATGAAATGGAAGGACGAGAAACGGGTTCTAAAGGACAAAAAAAAGCGGGCGAATACTTGATTAATCACTACAAAAAAAACAACATTTCGTTTCCAAAAGGAGCAACTAGTTTTTACCAAAATGTACCAGCGGCTTTCTTAAACGGAAAAAGAGCTGGCAATTTACCTGATTCTGAAAATATTTGGGCCTACATCGAAGGTTCTGAAAAACCAAATGAAGTGCTTGTGATTTCGGCTCATTATGACCATATCGGGATAGAAAACGGCGAAATATTTAATGGTGCCGACGATGATGGTTCAGGAACAGTGGCTATTTTAGAAATTGCTCAAGCATTTGCCAAAGCCAAAAAAGACGGTCATGGTCCCAAACGTTCGATTTTGTTTTTGCACGTTACTGGTGAGGAACACGGACTTTTAGGTTCTAGTTATTATACTCAGAACCCTTTGTTTCCATTGGCTAACACGATAACAGATATTAATATTGATATGATTGG
>CAMAWK010000062.1 GCA_945861915.1 Flavobacterium psychrophilum
TTCAGTTTAATTTGTCAAAAAGGTAATTTTAAAATTATTTAAGGAACCGAATTACCCACACTTTCTGTCCAGAGCGAAAACCAATCTTCTAGTTCCATATCTATTGTGGTAGCCTTCATCAAATTGGCAATTCTATTTGGGTCCGCAGTGCCGCAAACAGGTAAAATCCCTGAAGGATGTTTCAAAATCCACGCAAGTAATAACACATCCAAGTCGACATTATATTTTGCTGCCAAAACGTTGGCTAATTCTTTGATTCGAATTGATTTTGCGTCTTCATTTTTGAAAACTTTCCCCAGTGGCGACCAACACATGGGCTGAATATGGTTGGTTTGCATATAATCTAAACTTCCGTTGAGCATAGGTTCTAGATGGCTAATCGAAAATTCAATTTGGTTGTAGTTTACTTTGATTTTAGTTTGCAATAAATCGGTTTGGCTGGGCGTAAAATTCGACACACCAAAATCTACTATTTTGCCTTCGCTTTTCAATTTTTCAATCGCCTCGGCAATTTCGTCCATTTGCATTAATGGACTTGGTCTGTGAAGCAAGAGCAAATCTAAATAGTCTGTTTTCAAATTTTGTAGCGATTGCTCCGCTGACCAAATAATATGCGATTTGGAATAATTGTAATGCTTGATTTTTGTATCTCGGTTTGCCGACAGCAGTTGAATGCCGCATTTTGAAATCAGCTGAATTTTTTCTCTTTCAATTTGGCTTTCGCCAAAAGCGGTTCCAAAATCGGCTTCAGTCGTGTAGCCACCATAAATATCGGCATGGTCAAAGGTAGAAATACCCGTTTCGAGGCAGCTGTGCATCAAATGAATCATTTGGTTTTTGTCGAGATTTTTGCCCCAAACACCCCAAGTCATCGTTCCAGCTATAATTTTAGAAAAAGGATTTTTCATGATTAAGAAAGTAGTTTAGAAAAATAGAATAAATTTTTCGATTTAAAGATTATGAATTTAAAACCTTAAAAATATAAAAAAGCAATCACAAAACATCCTTAAAATTGGATGTTTGCCATAAGTTTTAACCATTCTTTAACATCGTAGGTCTAAAAAAAAATTCAATTTGCACCATCAAAAAATAAGAACAAAAATCACAGCAATAAAAACAGGAAGATGGAAGAAAATACAACGACTTTAGACATTAGAGCGATTAATGAAAAAATAGAAAGAGAAAGTGCTTTTATCGATTTGCTTATCATGGAAATGAATAAAGTCATCGTAGGTCAAAAACACATGATCGAAAGATTGTTAATTGGTTTATTGGGACAAGGACACGTTTTGTTGGAAGGGGTTCCAGGATTAGCAAAAACATTGGCTATCAATACGTTGTCACAAGCTGTTCAAGGTTCATTTAGTCGTATTCAGTTTACGCCTGATTTATTGCCAGCCGATGTCGTTGGAACCATGATTTACAACATCAAATCGAATGAGTTTTCGATAAAAAAAGGACCTATTTTTGCCAATTTTGTCCTTGCCGATGAGATTAACCGTGCGCCAGCCAAAGTGCAATCGGCATTGTTAGAGGCCATGCAGGAAAAACAAGTAACTATTGGCGACACTACTTTTAAATTAGACAAACCATTTTTGGTTCTAGCAACTCAAAACCCAATCGATCAAGAAGGAACCTATCCGTTACCAGAAGCGCAAGTCGATCGTTTTATGTTGAAAACCGTAATCGATTATCCAAAAATGGATGAGGAACGATTGGTTATTCGTCAAAATTTAAAAGGCGATTACGAAAAAGTAAATCCAGTAGTTACAGTAGACCAAATCCTAAAGGCTCAAGAGGCGGTTCGAGAAGTGTACATGGACGAAAAAATCGAAAAATACATTCTAGACATCGTTTTCGCGACTCGTTTTCCAGAAAAATACAAATTGGCAGACTTAAAACCATTAATCAGTTTTGGTTCCTCACCTCGTGGAAGTATAAATTTAGCCAATGCAGCCAAATGTTATGCGTTTATCAAACGCCGTGGGTATGTAATCCCAGAAGATGTTCGCGCCGTGGTTCACGATGTTTTGCGACATAGAATTGGAATCACCTACGAAGCCGAAGCAGAAAACATCACTTCTGTTGACATCATCAACAAAATCGTAAACGAGATAGAAGTACCTTAATCAGCTATTAGTTATCAGCCTTTAGCGGTCAGCAAATACTGATGGCTAAAGGCTGATAACTAAATGCTGAAAGCAAAAAAAATGGATACAAAAGACTTACTCAAAAAAGTACGAAAAATAGAAATCAAAACCCGACGATTGAGCGATCATATCTTTTCGGGAGAATATCATACTTCGTTTAAAGGACGCGGAATGACTTTTAGCGAAGTACGTCCGTATCAATATGGCGATGATATTCGGGCTATTGATTGGAATGTAACAGCTCGTTACAACGAAGCGCACATTAAAGTTTTTGAGGAAGAACGCGAGTTGACCATGATGTTGATGGTGGATATTTCGGGTTCAGAAAGTTTTGGTTCTAAAAACCAGTTTAAAAAAGATATTGTTACTGAAATTGCCGCGACAATGGCTTTTTCCGCAACAAATAACAATGATAAAATAGGCTTGATTTTGTTTTCGGATCAAATCGAATTATACATTCCGCCCAAAAAAGGACGTTCACATGTTTTGCGAATCATTCGAGAATTGATAGAATTTCAACCCAAAAGTAATAAAACCGATGTGGCTCAAGCCTTAAAATTCTTGTCAAGCACACAAAAAAAGAAAGCCATTGTTTTTGTTATTTCAGATTTTATGTCGGAGGATTATGAACATACGTTGAAAATTGCTTCCAAGAAACATGACATTACAGGGATTCGAGTGTATGATATTCGCGAAGAAAAAATGCCTAATCTCGGAATGGTTTCGATGCTCGATGCGGAAACGGGCGAAACGCAATTGATTAACACCGGTTCCAAATCGGTGCGAATTAATTATGAAAAATACTATCAAGAAAAGCTAAAGTATTTTAAAGAAACGTTTAGCAAATCGGGTTCGGGAGTAGTAAATACAAGAGTTGACGAAAGTTATGTAACCAAGTTGTTGGGGTATTTTAAATCGAGGTAAAAAAACTTAAACACAAAGTTCACAAAGAAGACACAAAGTACACTATTTTGTATTCTTCTAAAGCTTTGTGAGCCTAGTGCCTTCTTTGTGAACTTTGTGTTTAAATAAATGGCAAAAAAAAATGAAAATTAATTTAAAGTGTTGAATTGTAAATTTCCTTTAAAATCAAAAATCTAAAGTTTGCTAAATTGAGAATGAAAAAAATTATACTATATTTTCTATTTACCACAGCCGTTTTTGCTCAAAAACAGTTGATAACTTCTATTGATACCACCAAGAACAGAATTGGTGCCGAGTTCAAACTTACATTCAAAACAGAGGTTGATACTGCTTCAAGAGTAGCATTTCCCATTCTTCGTAATTTTGGTGCACTTGAAGTAATTGAATCCTATCCTATTGATACGATTCGAAAAGATGATCGGTACGAATTAATAAAAAAATACGGTTTAACTCAATTTGATTCAGGAAGATATGTAATTCCGAGAGTGCAAATTCTCATTAATAACAAACCGTTTTTATCAGATTCTATCCTAGTCGAAGTTGCCAATGTGCAGGTGGATACCTTGAAACAAAAAATGTATGATATAAAAGATATTATTCCTGCTCAAGAAAAGATGGGCGATTGGTGGAAATATCTTTTGATTCTTTTATTAATTGCAGGTATTGGCGCGCTGATTTATTGGTACATAAAGAAACCTAAAAAGGCAAAATCAGAAGAAGAAATCTTTAAAACCCCCATCGAAAAAGCGACCAATAAACTCAATAAACTAGAGCAAAAGGAATTGTGGCAAAAGGGTGAAGTCAAAGAATATTATAGCGAATTGACGGATATTGTTCGAAATTACATCGAAGAAGCCATCGAGATTCCAGCCATGGAAAGCACCACTTCGGAACTCATTGAAGGATTGAAGAAAGCCTCTTTGAAAAAGAAAATGAAATTGTCAAAAGAAACCATCGACAACTTATTTACGGTTTTGAAACAAGCCGACTTGGTAAAATTTGCCAAATCAAAACCGCTGGATTTCGAAATTACCGAAGACCGAAAAAAAATAGAACGTTCCATCGTTACTCTCGACAAAGCCATTCCAGTGGTGGTTGAAAACCAAGATGAGTCGCTACTCAACGAAATGCAAAGACTAGAACAACTTAAAAAAGAACAAGAAAAACAAAAAAAGAAAAGAATCACCATAGCAGTTGCTGTCGTTGTTGGAGTAATTTTTTGGGTTACTACTTTTTTTATTGTCACAAAAGGATTTGATTATGTAATTGATAATGTCTTTGGAAATTCATCTAAAGAATTGCTCGAAGGCGAATGGGTAAAAAGCGATTACGGAAACCCCGCGATTCGAATCAGCACGCCAAAAGTTTTGGTGAGAACCGATTTGAAAAAGATTTTACCACCAAACGGTTTGGCTTTAATCAAGGACATGCAATCCTTTGCTTTGGGGAATTTTAATGATACTTTTTTCGTGATGGTTTCCACTTTGCAATACAAACAGGATACCCAAATTGATTTGTCTAAAGCACTTGAAGGAGGCTTGCAAGCACTCGAATCTCAAGGAGCCGAAAATATGATTGTCAAGCAAGAAGAATTTGAAACAGGATCAGGAATTAAAGGCATCAAAGGCTATGGCACTTTTTCTAAAATTGACGAAGAAAATAAAAGCAGTACCAAGTATTATTATGAAACGCTTCTTTTTAGTCAAGAAGGCGGTTTGCAACAAATTATGATTGTTCACGAAGAAGGCAACAGCTATGCCAATACCATTTCGGATAGAATTTTAAGCTCAGTTGAACTTCAAAACACCAAACAATAATGGGAAAAATCACTTTTTTGAATCCTGAGTTTTTCTGGGTGTTTATTTTGATTCCAGTAGCTGCCGCTTGGATGTATTGGAAAAGAAATCAAGTAACAAATACCTTAAAAATAAGTTCGTTACAAGGGTTTAAAGGCAATAAATCTTTATTGGCAAAACTAAAACCTGTTTTAGATGTCTTTCGATTATTGGCGTTAAGCTCGTTAATTGTTGCTTTAGCAAGACCTCGAACGGTTGATGTAAGTAATCAAACCAAAACCACAAGAGGAATTGATATTGTGATGGCGATAGATGTTTCGGGAAGTATGCTTGCCAAAGATTTGAAACCCAACCGAATGGAAGCCCTCAAAAGAGTTGCTGCTAATTTTGTGGATGAAAGACCCAATGATAGAATCGGACTGGTGGTTTATGCTTCTGAGGCTTACACTAAAACACCTGTGACTAGCGATAAAGCCGTAATTCAAGATGCGATTAGTAGCATAAAATATGATCGTGTTTTACAAGACGGAACCGGAATCGGAATGGGATTAGCAACCGCCGTTAATCGTTTGAAAGAGAGTAAAGCTAAAAGTAAAGTAATCATTTTGTTAACTGATGGTGTCAATAATGCTGGTTTTATTGAACCCGAAACGGCTTCGGATATCGCCAAACAATACGGAATCAAAGTATACACAATTGCTATTGGAACCAACGGAATGGCAGAATTTCCGTATGCGATTGCCCCAAACGGTCAGTTTTTGTTTCAAATGATGCAAGTTGAAATTGATGAGCAATTATTGAGAAGCATTGCCAGAAAAACAGATGGAAAATATTTTAGAGCAACCAGTAATAGCAAATTAGCCGAAATTTACGAATCCATCAACAAACTAGAAACCACGGAAATCGAAGAATTAAAATTTTATGATTATGATGAAAAATTTCGATTTTTTGTCTGGATTGCAGGTTTTCTGCTTTTGTTGGAAATAGGATTGCGGAATACAATTTATAGGAGTTTTATATAAAAAGGTAAACGCAAAGTACACGAAGGATGCGCAAAGCTCATAAAGTGTATGAGAAAGTAATAACTGTTAAAAGAATAATAAACCAAATAGTATCTAAAAAGTTTGCAACTAACTTTGTGAACTTAGCGAATAACCTTTGTGCCGTTTGCGGTAAAAAAAAATGGAATTAGACGAATCAAAATATTTATATCTTCTTTTTATACTGCCACTTTTGGTGTTACTTTTTCTATACAATCAATATTGGAAAAGAAAAAAACAGCTTGAATTCGGCGATTTAGATTTGGTAAAAAAATTAAGCCCAGAAAAATCAGTTTTCAAACCTGTGTTGAAATTTGTGGTAGTACTTTTGGCTCTAACAGCTTTGATTTTTGGGTTGGTTAATCCAAAAATAGGCACCAAAATCGAAACCGTAAAACGAGAAGGAATCGACATTGTTTTTGCGATGGATGTCTCCAAAAGCATGTTGGCAGAAGATGTAGCTCCCAACCGATTGGAAAAAAGCAAACAAATTGTATCGCAAATTATCAATCAGTTAGGAAGTGACCGAATCGGGATTGTAGCGTATGCAGCGAGTGCTTTTCCGGTTTTGCCCATCACGACCGACTATAGTTCGGCAAAAATGTTTTTGCAAAGTATGAATACCGATATCGTTTCCTCACAAGGAACTTCGCTGGACGAAGCCATACAATTATCTGCTACTTATTTCGATAAAAAAAGCAAAACTAGTAAATTATTGATTCTGATTTCAGATGGCGAAGACCATTCGGAAGGAGCGGAAGCAGCCGCTGAAGAGGCAACCAAACAAGGAATGAAAATAATTACTATTGGAATCGGAACCGAAAAAGGAGGGCCAATTCCTTTAAGAGTCAACGGACAGGTAGAAAGTTTTAAAAGAAATAATAACAACGAAGTAGTCATTACCCAACTGAACAAGGAAAGTTTGACTACTATTGCTAAAGCTACCAAAGGCGGTTATGTGGATGGAAACAATACCAAAGTAGTGTTAGAATATGTCAAAAATACGCTCGATTCTATTCAAAAAACAGAATTCGAATCGACACAAATGGCTGATTTTAAATCGCAATTTCAGTGGTTTTTAGGGTTAGCTTTTTTGTTTTTGTTTTTGGATATTTTCTTGTTAGATAGAAAAACAAATTGGGTAAAAAAATTGAATTTATTTAACGAAAAATAGCCCCTCCTAACCTCCCCAAAGGGGAGGAACAGTAACAAGCGAACCAAATAGAAACATAGTTTAGCTTAAAAAATTAGTAAGTACAATATGAAAAACAAATATTTTATTTTCATTTTCTTATTCCCCCTATGGGGGCTAGGGGGCTATGCACAAGAAAAAGACAAGTCTATGACCCAAGCTAATGCAGAATATGCCGAAAAAAAGTTCGTAGAAGCAGAAGCTAATTATAGAGTTTCGCAATCAAAATTTAACAAAAGAACCGTTTCACAATATAATTTAGGAAATTCAATATACAAACAAAACCAAATCGAAGAAGCGAAATATGCGTATTCAAAAGCCATCGAAAAAGCAAAAACAAAACCGCAAAAGCATAAAGTTTTTCATAATTTGGGCAATGTTTTTATGAAAGAAAAAAATTACACGGCTGCTGTTGAAGCCTATAAAAATGCTTTGAGAAATAATCCATCCGACGAAGAAACGCGCTATAATTTTGCTTTCGCCAAAAAGAAGCTCAAAGAAAATCCTCCAAAAGGAGATGATAAAAAGGACAAAAAAGAGGATAAAAAGAAAGAGGAGGACAAAAAAGACGATAAAAAAGAGGACAAGAAAGACAAAGAAAAAGAGGACGACAAAGGAAAAGAAAAGCCTGAAAATAAAGGTAAACCAAACGAAGATAAACCGCAAGAGAATGGTAAGCCAAAACCAATGCCAGGAGGAATTCCGCAACAGCGAGTAGAAAATTTGTTGGATGCGGTCAACAACGAAGAAAAGAAAATACAAGCTAAAGTAAATGCTAATAAAGTAAAAGGCAGACCCGTTCAATCTGAAAAAGATTGGTAAAGCCCCCTAGCCCCCAAAGGGGGAACAGCTCAAAATAATTGATTTTTAAATTGAAATGAAAAGAATTGTAATACTACTGTTTTTAATTACCCAATCACTGTTGGCTCAAGTACAGTTTGAGGCGAAGGTGAGTAAAAACACGCTCGGTTTGAACGAAAGATTGCGTATCGATTTCACGATGAATGTCGATGGAGATAATTTTGTTCAACCCAATTTTGAAGGGTTTAAAATTATTGCCGGTCCTAGCCAACAAGTCAGTCAGTCGTGGATAAACGGCAGAAGTTCATTCGAGAAAACCTATTCGTATTACCTTTTACCTACTCAAAAAGGTAATTTAATTATCAAACAAGCCTCGATAGAATACAACGGTCAGATGTACAAGACATCTCCTATAAAAGTCAATGTGACCAACGCTGTAGAACAACCAAAAGACCCGAATGATACTCAGCAAATTTCGGCAGATGACAATATTTATTTAGTAGCCGATATTTCTAAAACCAATCCGTATATCAACGAACCTATTACGGTGGTGTACAAACTATATTTTAGTTATAATATTGGGATTTCAAACTGGCGTGAATTGAACAAACCTAAGTACAATGATTTTTGGAGTCAGAACATTGACATCAAACAATTAGTTGCCGAAGAAGGTATGTTTAAAGGCGAAAGATACCGATATGTGGTTTTGAGAAAAACCGTTTTGTATCCTCAAAAAACAGGCAAATTAGAAATTGAACCTTTGTCATTGGATATCGATTTGCAATTACCAACGAATCGGAGAAACATTTTTGGACAAGTTTTAATGACAGAAGGCAACAAAAGAGTTTCGGCTGGTTCTAAAACAATCGCTGTAAAACCACTTCCCGAAGCGGGGAAACCAATTGATTTTTCGGGAGCAGTGGGTAAATTTGATTTTAAAGTAGTTCCTTCGAAAACCAATTTAAAAAATGGCGAAAGCCTCGATTTGTCGGTGAGCGTGACGGGAAGCGGCAACATGAAATTATTTACCCTACCCAAACCTGTTGTTCCCAATTCTCTGGAAATGTACGACCCAGTTCACAGTGAAAAAGTGAACACCAGTTTGTCTGGAATGACAGGAAAAATTGCGGATAGTTACGCCATTATCCCTCAATTTAAAGGAAATTATCCAATCAAACCGATGCAGTTTACTTATTTTGATTTAGGTTCTGGAAAGTACAAAACCATCAGCTCGCCTGAAATTATGATTAATGTTCTTGAGGGACCCACTGCCAATGATAACGCGGTGGCAAATGCAACAGGAATATCAAAAAACACCATTTCTTCTAGCGAACAATTTAAATTTATTAAGCTAAAAACAGCTCTATCAGATATTAAACAAGACGACTTTTTTGGTTCGAATGGATTTTATGGATTACTACTTTTTCCACTTTTGGCGATGCCATTATTAGTGCTTTTCAAAAAGAAAAAAGAAGCCATTGATGGCGATGTAGTTGGAAACCGTATCAAAACCAACAACCGATTGGCAAAGAAATATTTGTCGGAAGCCAAAAAACAAATCAACAACAAAGAACCGTTTTATGTAGCTTTAGAAAAAGCAATGCATAATTTCTTGAAAGCTAAATTGCATATTGAAACCTCTGAAATGAGCAAAAGCAACATTCAAGATTTATTGGTTTCCCGAAATGCAAATCCCGAAACGGTAAACGAATTTATTACACTAACAGAAAATTGCGAATTGGCACGATACGCTTTGATTTCGAGTTCAACTATCCAACAAGATTTTGATAAAGCAGTAGTCATTATTTCGGATTTAGAGAAACAAATTTCGTAACCACAAGGGTTTTTTACCGCAGAGAGCATAAAGAATTGCGCAAAGTTTGCAAAGATTTAAAAACTTAAATGCCTTATATGGTATATAAAATAATGTTTTTGAGATAAAACACAAATAAATGAAGAAGATACTTTTTTTACTACTCACCTCTCAATTTTTCTTTGCCCAATCGGGTTTTGAAAAAGGAAATTCTTTGTATCAAAAAGGGAATTACGAGCAAGCCATTTCGGCTTACGAAACTGTTTTGGCATCCAATCAACACTCTTCGGATTTGTATTTTAATTTGGGGAATTGCTATTACAAATTAAATAAAGTAGCTCCCGCGATTTATAATTACGAAAAAGCATTACTACTGAATCCTGACGATACAGAAATAGTAAACAACCTCAAATTTGCTCAAAAACTGCAAATAGACGAAATTAAAATTATTCCAAAAGTGGGCTTCTCAGAATGGATAAAAGACTTCACATCGGTATTTCATTACAACACTTGGGGTTGGATTTCGGTCGGGTTGGCCACTTTGTTTTTGTTGCTTTTTATAGGTTATTATTTTTCGCAATTTACCTTGTATAAAAGAGTGTTTTTTATCGGAATGTTGCTGATTATTTTGCTACTGTTAGTAAGTATCACAGCGGCAATTGCTGCTAAAAACGCCTATAGTTGTGAAAAACCAGCGATTGTTTTTGCAGCCAATACCGAAGTAAAAAGCGAACCACAACCGTCAAGTTCAACCGCTTTTATGCTTCATGAAGGCACAAAAGTCTTTGTGTTAGAATCTATGAGCAACTGGAAAAAAATTCAATTAACCGATGGTACCGAAGGTTGGATCGATAAAAACGCGATTAAAGAAGTGAAGTAGTCTTCAGATTGCAGAAGGCAGATTTCAGGCAGCAAATTTCTTCGAACTCCCAACTTCGAATCCCATCTTCCTACTTCTTCTTCAATTCTTCATACTTTTTTTGAATAGCAGGAAATACAAAACCAGCCGTTTTTTGTATTGGACGATAAAACAAGGATTTGTCTAAAGTTTCTTTTTTGGCAAACGTATTATTGAAATTAATCTTCTCAAAAATATTCATAAAAACACCTAGAATCAGCACTGTTTTCAACATTCTAAAACCACCACCGCCTAGTTTATTTATCCAACCCAAATAAGCAAAGCTGGCTATTTTAGTTAAGAATTTGGCAGCGAATGAAATCCCAATAACCACCAAAACAAAGGTCAACAAAAAGGCTATTATTTGAATCGTTTTTGGATTCCAATGCACAAAACCACTTATGACATCAGCGGTTACAATCGAAAATTTAATGGCGATATAAATACCCAAAATCAAGGAAATAAGGGAAGCAATTTCTACAAAAAGTCCGTTTAAGATTCCTTTATATAAACCGTAAACTAGTGCACAACCCAAAATTATATCTAAAAAACTCATAGGAATAAATTAAGGGGCAAAGATAAGAGAATAGATGAAAGAGCAAAAAAGTAGAAATATAGATGATAGACGGATAGATAATAGATGAAAGAATAAAGATTTATGTTGGTATATTTGCAAATGTGATTTTTGAGCTATTTTTTTTAAATCTGCAATCTAAAATCTGCAATCTAAAATCTGCAATTTAAATGTCAAGAGATATACAACTCAAGGAACGCTGGGAGCAGCTGGTAACCAAACTTTCAGATCAATTTTCGCAAGGCGAAGACCTCGATTTGGATGCTATTATTTATTTAATTGGCGTTCAAGAATTAGG
>CAMAWK010000063.1 GCA_945861915.1 Flavobacterium psychrophilum
TAATTTCTAATGAATCATAAATTTTTGGAAGTTCAACATCTTTTCCGTTGAAAACTACATCGACCACTGGTCCGATGATTTGGGCAACTTTTCCTATTACTTTTGACATTGCTTATGTATTTATTAAATAGCTATTCGAGTTTATGAAGAACAACTAATCGAATGAAATCGACTGGATGTTTTTTCAGTGGGCAAAGGTAATTTTTTAAAATATAAAAATCAATACTTTTTTTCAAAAAATGAATCAGTTTTTTATAGAATTGTTTACAAACAGTCTTTAAATCAAGAAAAATACTTGTAAAACAAAAAACCACCCGTGGTGACGGATGGTTCTTTGAAAAATAAAATGATGTTTTTTAAAAGTTTGCTGCATCTCTTGGAAATAATATTCTATAATTTCCAAGATTTACGCCATTCAGGTTAGAACCGTACTTTTCGTTTATTTTTTTCAAAAATTCGTTTGCAATCAAAGCATAGCCTCTTGGTGTTGGATGAAATCCATCCAAAGAAAATGCACCGCCAGTAGCGAACACAGTATTTAAAGTAAAATTGTTAGCTGTAATTCCAGTAGTTGCTAATTGACCCATCAATGACTTTGCATCTACAATTGCTAAATTATTTGTTACTGCTGCAGCTTCAATTGTAGTGTTATAAGCATCCGTTGCTGTTTTAAGCTCTGAAATTTCGTTTTTAGAAAGTACCCACTTATCCGCTAAAGGAACTGAAACGCCATTGATTTTTGTTGGGTCACCTCCAACAGTAGTACCTATCACTGCACTTGCAGGTAAAACAAGCAAATCTTCTGCGGTTGCTTGACGCATACTTACTAAGGCTGGATTAATTCCAGTTAAATTGGTAAGGTATTCATCAAAAATTACAACTGCATTGCCCGCACCAGCTCTAAAAGTTATTGTTCTTTTTGCGATCTCAGCATCAGCTGCAACTCTTGTTATCCTATCCGTTGAGACCAAAAAGTTAAAAGCTTGTATTATTCCTGCGTTATAGGCACCATAGGCCGCAAGACTATTAAGTTGAGTAACAGTTGCAGCATCTAATGGTACTGGATTATAAGGAACAGTAGTGAAATGAGGAAGAGAGTTTACATAAGGAATATTTGCAACTACTCCTTTGCGACCTCCAGCTGCCATTTGCGAAGCAATAGAATTATAAGCCCCATTAAATGTGGCTGTTGGAGTAATTGGATTTGTTCCATCCCCACCACTTAGTGCATATCCTAACACATCGTTTCCACCAATCCATAGTGAAAAGAAAGTAGGTGTTTGTGCCAATGCATCAGCCACAACTGTCGTCATTGGATTGGATGCAAATCTAGCAAAATAAGGATTCCCTGCAGAACTTCCATAACCAGCAAATTCTAAATGGATACATTTTGCTCCCGGAATTCCCATATTATTAAAACTTCCAGTCAATTTATCTGAAATGGATGTTCCAGAAATTCCTGTAACTGGAAGAGGCGCTCTTCCATTAAAATATAATCTTGGTCCAAATTGTGGAATTTGTGCTCCACCTAATGAAAATCCTCCTGTATTATCAGCCATGAATGGTGTAGTAAATTCACCTCCACCTACAAGTGCAAATTGTTGTGCCAAAATATTAGGATACGCTCCTTTTTGACCTTCGATAAACAAGGCTCCATCCGAAAAACCTGCTGCAAAAGAATCTCCAAGTGCCACATAGTTTGAAAAATCGGCTGTTCCCGCAGTCAATGGCAACCCATCTGTTGAATCGTATGTTGTAACTATTTCGTCGTCATTACAAGCTATAAAGGTTAACGAAACCAATATTAGCCATTTTATATTTTTTATCATGATATTTATATTTTATTTGATGATTTATTTAAGGTGTAATTGTCCAAGAAACGAAATATTGTTGTCCGATAAGTCCAGCTCCTAATACTTGACCGTATTCTTTACCACCAATATTTGTTGCTCCTACTTTGATAATTGATTTCAATTGAGTCAAGTTGTAATTGGCTTGCATGTCAATAACGGTAGCCTCACTAATAGTTCCGTCAGCAAAAGTAGATTCCCATCGGTATTCTGAATTCCATCTTCCGCTAACCGAAACACCCAAATTTTTAAATAATTTATCATTTCCTAAAGAGGCTTTAAATCTGTGTTTTGGTGTATTAAAACTAGCTTCAAAGTCAGGATCTTTTGCTTGATCAAAATCAAACTGAGAATAGTTATAATTGGCACTAAGCTCATAATTTTTATATACTTTTTTAGAAAGTCCTAAACCTACTCCCAATGATTTAACGGTTAGACTTGTATTGGTGTAAATTTGATACGTTCTAACATCTCTGTTTACAAGAGCTGCAGCAGCAGAAGAGGTTGAAAGATCTGTCGGATTGGTTTCAGCATCCCCATAATAAGGAGTTACTACATTAAATCCACCAATAAAGTCATTATAAATATTATAATATCCATTAATATCAAGAGCAAATCCTTTAAGGTTTCCTCTATATCCTAAGTCAAAAGCTTTAACTTCTTCGGGTTTTACTAATGGTGTTTTGGCTTTTACTAATAGGGCAGCGGCATTGGCTAAACCCGATGGTGTTGCAGGTCCTGATCTGTAAGCAGCATCAAAAGCGTTGTATGATCTTTCTGTAAAAGAGTTTTCGTAAGCATCACGACCCGATAATGTAATTGTACCTGTTGAACCAATTCCTAGCACAGTTTGTCCAGCGGCAGATATTTCATTATTATTTGCAGCATCGCCACCTCTAACTTCAGTAAAACGGTCTAAATTGTCAGGAGCCGAACCTACCAATGCTCTTGGTCCAATATCGAATCCTATGTATTGATCTTGTGTAGTTGGGTTACGAAAACCTGTTTGGAAAGAGCCTCTAAAATTATGATTTTTTTGTTCATCGGCAGAATATACAAACGATAGTCTAGGAGAATAATTCCCATCGAAATTCTTCGCTTTATCATATCGGATAGAAGCCGTAAGTTTTAATTTATCATTCATCAATTTTTTCTGTGCTTGCGTATAAATTCCGTACTCATTGTATTTAATAGCTCCTATATCATCGGTATAAATTCGACCAAATGAATTCAAATCATACACTCTGTATGAACCCCCAACCTGAATTTCTACAGGTTTAATGATGTCTCTAAAGTTATAATTGGCATCTGAATGATAAATATGTGAGTTATCTACTAATTTTGATCCTGTCAACACATCTGGATCTGCAATTACTTTGTCAAATGCTTGTTTAAATGCAGGGGTTCCAGGAATTAATCTTCCTGTATCAGCAACTCCTCTTGCATAAGCATGTGCTTGTGATGGCAATGTACCAACTCCAGGAACTGCGCCAAGTGTAGCTGCGCCATAAGCTGCACCATATTCCCCAAACCATTGTTTATCTGATTTCCAAGCTCTGTTAATATTCAAGGCTGTAAAAGTCATATCGTATGATTTTCCACCATCTTCTGTGGTAGTGTATCCTCTAAGAAAGAAATTTTTCCCTTTAAATTCAATTTTATGTTGTTGCATAAAAAAGTCATTCAAATTATAACGACTTGCTCCTTGATAAATCGAGTTACCAAAACCAAATTTAGATTGCCATATAATTTCAATGTCTTTCAAATTTTCAGTATTTGCCCAAGGTTTAAAGTGTAATGAGAAATCGATTTTGGCATTTTTAACTAAACTTTCGGTCAAATCTGTTTCTTTGTAACCAGTTCTTGTAATGTCAATATTAGGTAAAATATTATAAGCTGATGAGCCAAATGCGTTTCTGTTTTTAAGATTCAAAAAAGCCTCATCACCATACACATTGATACCATTATAACTTGGGTCGTTTCTATTTCTTCCAGCTACATACAAATCATTTTCATTTGTAGCATACCAATCGGTTCCTTGGAAGTAGCTAAAATTCGCTTTGGCTGCAAAATGAGGCGTAAATGCTTTGGCTGCTCTTACACCATAATCATAAAAATCATTCGTTCCTGCCGCTTTTTGACTTGTATTTCCGTATTTAGCGTATGCCGTAATTCCTTGATTAGTAAAAGGGCTTTGGCTCGTCATGAACAAAATACCATTGAATGCATTGGCACCATATAAAGCAGAAGAGGCTCCAGGAAGTAATTCCACACTTTGAACATCTATCTCAGATACACCAATCAAATTTCCTAATACAAAATTTAATAAGGGAGAAGAATTGTCCATTCCATCTACTAATTGTAAAAATCGAGTGTTAGCAACTGTAGCAAATCCACGAGTGTTAATGGATTTAAATGACAAACTACTAGTATTAAATTGCACTTCTTTTAGATTTTCTAAGCCATCATAAAAAGAAGGAGCTGCTGCTTTTTTAATGTCTTTTATTGTAAATCTTTCGATAGTTACAGGGGATTCCCTGATTCTTTCAGGAGCTCTAGAAGCAGAAATTACTACTTCATCTAATTTTGTTTCTTCATCAGAAAGAATAACATTAACTGACTGTTTGTTTGTAACAATGTCTACTTTTTTTGATTCGCTTCCTATTGCTGTAATTTCAATTACAAAAGGTAGTTTTTTTGATGAATTCAAAATAAATTTTCCATCATTATCAGATACTGTTCCCTCAGAACTTCCAACAATGGTAATGTTGGCTCCAGGAATTGGTTGGTTGTTACCGTTAGTAACTGAACCCGAAATTGAATTTTGAGCAAAAGTTAGGCTGCAAAAAAACAATGACATAATAAAATAGTACATCTTCATTTGGTTATAATTTTGTTGATTAATTAGCACTAAAGTACAATTATTAATTTAAAATCATAAAAAATAAAGTAAATTTTTTAAACATAAATCAATTAAAACTCAATAAAACAACAATAATTAAAAAGGCGTTTTTGCAGATTTCTTAACAATTTAATAACAATAATAAAAATACTATGCGCACATAGTAAAATGTTTTTGAAATATTCAAAAAAACACAATAAAAAAAGCGAGAATAATTCTCGCTTTTTTGTTGATATTTTTTTTAATTATTTATTCTACTGTTACCGATTTTGCTAAATTTCGAGGCTGATCTACATTGCATTTTCTCATTACTGCAATGTGATAGGATAATAATTGTAATGGAATTGTAGTAATTAATGGCGATAATGCATCTGAAGTTTCGGGGATTTCTATCACATAATCGGCTAGTTCACGAACTTGAGTGTCTCCTTTTGTTACCACCGCAACAATAATTCCGCTTCGAGATTTAATTTCTTGAATATTACTTACTATTTTATCGTAATGGCCTTGCTTTGGCGCAACTACTACCACAGGCATGTGTTCGTCAATTAAGGCAATTGGACCATGTTTCATCTCGGCGGCAGGATAGCCTTCGGCATGGATATAAGAGATTTCTTTTAGTTTCAAGGCACCTTCTAGTGCAACTGGAAAATTATACCCTCTTCCCAAGTATAAACAATTATTTGAATCCTTAAAAACAGAAGCAATCTCTTTTGCCTTGTCATTCGAATCCAAAGCCTCTTTTACTTTTTCAGGTATAATTTCAAGTTCTAATAAATATTTATGAAAATCAGTATGAGATAATGTTCCTTTGGCTTTAGCCAATCTCAAAGCTATCATCGTTAGCACTGTTATTTGAGTTGTAAAAGCTTTTGTAGAAGCAACTCCTATTTCGGGTCCAGCATGTGTATAAGCACCTGCATGACTTTCTCTTGATATTGAAGAGCCCACTACGTTACAAACTCCAAAAACAAAAGCTCCTTTTTCTTTGGCTAATTTTATTGCAGCCATAGTATCCGCTGTTTCTCCAGATTGAGATATAGCAATTAGTACATCCTTACTATTAATTATTGGATTTCTATATCTAAATTCAGAGGCATATTCTACCTCAACAGAGATTCTAGCAAATTCTTCAATAATGTATTCGGCTACTAAACCTGCATGCCAAGAGGTGCCGCACGCCACAATAATAATCCTGTCGGCATTTAGAAACTTTTCGAGGTGATCTTCAATTCCAGACATTTTAATTATTCCTTCATTTGCATGAAGTCTTCCACGGTATGTGTCTTTAATTACACTTGGTTGCTCGAATATTTCTTTCAACATAAAGTGATCGTAGCCTCCTTTTTCAATTTGCTCCAAATTCATTTGAAGTTCTTGAATATAAGGATCAACTAAGGTATCATCTTTAATTTTTCTAACTTTTATGGGTTTGTGTAATCTAATAACAGCTACTTCACCGTCTTCTAAATATACCGCATTCGACGTGTATTCTATAAATGGAGAAGCATCAGAGGCGATGAAATATTCTCCTTCGCCTATTCCAATAGCTAACGGACTTCCTAATCGAGCTACTACAATTTCGTCTGGATTTTTTTTGTCAAAAACAGCAATAGCATAAGCACCTACCACTTGATTTAAAGCTACTTGAACGGCTTTCCCTAACTTGAAATTTTCTTTCTTTTGAATTTCTTCAATCAAATTCACCAATACTTCAGTATCTGTATCCGATTGAAAAGTGTAGCCACGTTTTATTAACTCAACCTTTAGAGGTGCGTAATTTTCTATAATTCCATTATGTATGATAGCCAAATCGCCAGAGTTAGAAAAGTGAGGATGCGAATTCACATCATTTGGAACTCCGTGAGTTGCCCAACGCGTGTGCCCAATTCCGATGGTTCCATTTACAGCAATTTCTTTTGACTTTTCTTCCAGGTCAGATACTTTCCCTTTTGTTTTTGCCAATTTCATATCGCTTCCGTCATACAACATCACACCGGCACTGTCATAGCCTCTGTATTCCAATCTTTTTAGCCCTTTTATAACAATAGGAAAGGCCTCTCTATAACCAATATATCCAACAATTCCACACATAATTTTAGGTTAATTTGGGTTTGTATATTTAATTTCGAGTTTTAATTTTTTATCTGCATTCTCAGAATTGCTTCCGTAAAGTATAGTCCCCAGTGGATTCATTACGCTGGCAACAGGAACTTCTTTTATATCTTTGGATTGATTGAACAGTTTATAAGAAGAAAAATTATTTATATCTTCTGTAACCACAACTCCCAAACTAACATTGTTTGATGTTTTGTTTTTAATCAAAGATTTGATTTGATTCGTAATTCTTATTTTATAATATTTCCCTCTAGGATTTGTTTCATCATCATCAAGAATTAGTCTGCCATCATATTGAACGCTTCCTTTTTTTGAATTCGAGATGGAATAATCTGCTATGGGTGTATTGTTAGTTAAATCATAGAGATAAATTCGTTGTGGTTCTGGACTTTTTTTAAAATCAGCGTTTTCAGTATCGATATAAAAAACCAAATTAGCTTCATTAATGAGCCAATCGTTTTCTCTGAGAGTTTCTAATTCTCCTGGTTCTTGGAATAGTTTTATGACTGTTAACGCACCTTGACCTCCTTTTAAAAATAATCTCGCATCACCGTCCGTTTTATTGGGATTAGTCAAAGCGTTTGAATAGGCTGCATTTCGATTGGAGTCTTCTAACAAACTAACTCTATTTCCTGATAAATTAAGAATTATTGATTTGTCAACCCTTGTTTGTGTTGTTTCTCCATTTGTTGTTGTAAATTTATCTTCTTTATAATTAATTGTAATAGTGCCTTTAGAAAAATCCATCATGGCTAATCTGCCATCCTGACCCTCTATTTTTTCTACTTTAAAATAAAGCCCTCTAAAATACTCCGCAAAAACAGTATTGTTAACTAATTTTCCCGCAGGAGCTTTTAATATTTTATCTCTAAAAAAATCCTTGTTTAATTTCAAACGCATTCCGGGAGCCGAATAGGTAGTGTCGGTTACTTTACCGTCAGAGTCGGTAACTTTGTCCAAATGTTGTGCTTTATCAAAGAAAAAAGATTCATTTTGTGAAACGGCAATACTGTCATTTAAACGATTTCCTATTTTATAACTATCAAAATCAGCATTTTGATTGGTGTAGTATTTTTTTGAACTTAATAAATTGTCTTCTGCATCCAAGTACATATAAATTCCTGATTCATAAACACTCAATTTAAATGCAGGCTTGGTTTCATTACCATAAATAGAATCTAATTTATAAGTAAATCCCCCTCCATCTTTAGTTTCAGTTTCCGCAGAGTCAACAAAATAAGGAATGCTTAAAACAACACTTTCTATTTCTTGGTTTAGCAAAGGATTAATGGTTGGATTAACAGATGCTAATTGAACTTGTGTAGCAAAACTAGCAATGGTTTGTCCAAAAGCTGGATTAGTAAAGACCCCCAATGCATTTACAGGAAGATTATTGGATTGAACGGGGCCAATTTCTTCGTTGTATGCAATAACATTTGAAATATGAGTAGAAGTTTCAAAATTATTTTGATTTAACAAATCGGCTCCAATTTCGTTGTATTCTTGATCGCAGGACACGAAAAAAAGAATACTAATTACAAAAAGAATCTGTTTAATAAAAGAAGGAGTATGCATGTTATTAGAAAAAAATTGTTTTTTATAGTACCGTGTTTTTATAGAAATCAGTATACGCCTCAGCGAATTTTTCTTTCGGGACGCAAGGTAAAAAAGGTTTACCCGAAGATTCTATAAATTTTGTTAAACTTGAAGAAAGAGTCTCCGATGCAATGATAACGGCATCCGAATGCTGAATGGTTGCTTTCATGATGCTCTCATAATCAGAATTTTTTAAATCTGAAACTGCCTCATTTGGAATACCATCAAACAATACTTTATTCATCATTTCTGAATCTAAAGTACCGTCAAAAGACTGAGCGTAAACAGAAGTAACAATTTTTGTTTCTGAAAATAAGGCTTCGTTTTTATAAAAATGTTTCATATAAATAGGTAGCATTGCAGCCATCCAACCATGAACATGAATAATATCGGGAACCCAATTGAGTTTTTTTACCGTTTCGACAACGCCTTTGGCAAAGAAAATTGCTCGTTCGTCATTGTCAGGAAACAAAACACCTTCCTCATCTGTGAAAGTCGCTTTGCGTTTAAAATACTCATCATTATCAATAAAATATACTTGAATTCGTTCTTTAGGAATAGAAGCTACTTTTATAATCAATGGCATATCTAAATCATTGACTACTAAATTCATCCCAGAAAGTCGGATTACTTCGTGTAATTGATGCCTTCTTTCGTTTATATTGCCATATCGCGGCATGAAGATTCTTATTTGCCCTCCTAGATTATTAATCATTTTTGGCACTTCATACGACATCGAAGAAACCTCATTTTCAGCTAGATAAGGTACCACCTCAGATGATACATATAATATTTTCTTATCTTCCATAGTGTGAATTACTAAATTTAGTGGCAATAAAAACCACGCAAAATTACAAAATTTTATGGAGTTATAGACTAAAATAGTAAGTTTGCACTCAATTTCAATAAAAGTACCATGCCGATTTTCAATGAAAATGCTGATTTGATAGCTCATTTAAAATCTATTAAAGACGACCATTTTTCCATTGGATTTGTTCCTACTATGGGTGCTTTGCATCAAGGACATCTATCATTGATGATACAATCGCTAGCTGAAAATAACTGTACGGTGGTGAGTATTTTTGTAAATCCAACGCAATTCAATAATCCCGACGATCTCGCCAACTACCCTAGAACGCTGGAAGCCGATTTAAAAAAAATTGCCGATTTAGATGCCTCAATACTAGTATTTGCCCCTTCTATTGAAACCATGTACGACGGAAAACCAAAATCAGCTGTTTTTGATTTTGATGGTTTAGAAAACCAAATGGAAGGTAAATTTAGACCCGGTCATTTTAACGGTGTTGGGACAATTGTAAAACGCTTATTCGAAATTGTACAACCAACCAATGCCTATTTTGGTGAAAAAGATTTTCAGCAATTGCAAATCATAAAAAAATTAGTAGCTAAAAATAATCTGAAAATCAATATTATCGGCTGTCCGATTTTTAGAGAACCAAACCAGCTAGCTATGAGTTCTAGAAATGCACTTTTATCAATCGAAGAAAAAAAAGAAGCGGCTATAATTTACAAAACATTAGTAGAGGCAAAATCCAATTTCAAAATTAAAAGTGCTGCCAAAGTCACAAAGCAAATTGAAAAAAACTTTCAAAAAAATCCTGATTTTACGCTAGACTATTTTCAAATTGCAGATGAAAACACCCTTTTGCCTTGTGTAAGAAAAAGTAAAACTAAAAAATACCGTGCTTTTATCGCCGTATTTGTCAACAATGTGCGATTGATTGATACCATTTCATTAAATTAATTACCTTTGCCCAATGCAAATTCAAGTTGTAAAATCAAAAATTCATAGAGTCAAAGTGACGGGTGCCGATTTAAATTATATTGGTAGTATTACTATTGACGAAGCCTTGATGGACGCCGTCAATATTATCGAAGGCGAAAAAGTGTCGATTGTAAACATCAACAATGGCGAACGATTTGAAACCTATGTAATCGTTGGTAAAAAAAATTCGGGCGAAATAACTCTAAATGGTCCTGCTGCTCGAAAAGTTCAAAAAGATGATATTCTAATCATCATTTCGTATGCAACTATGGAATTTGAAGCGGCAAAAACTTTCAAACCGTGGATTATCTTCCCGAACGAAAAAGACAATTCGTTGACTTAAGATTGTCTTTTTTATAATTTCCTGAAATGCTTTTTTTTTGACAGACTTTCGTTTATTTTTACACAAACGAAACAACTTATTCCCTAATGTCAAAAGTCAAAACTTCCTTTTTTTGCCAAAATTGTGGCGCACAATATTCCAAATGGCAAGGTCAATGCAATTCCTGTAAAGAGTGGAATACCATTGTAGAGGAAATTATCCAAAAGGAAGAAAAATCAAGCTGGAAACCTTCCAATTCTGACTCAAAAAGAGTGTCAAAACCACTTCGAATTAACGAAATCGATTCTGCTCAAGAAGTGCGAATGAATACCCTTGATGGCGAATTGAATCGAGTTTTGGGTGGCGGAATTGTCCCAGGATCTTTGATTTTATTGGGCGGCGAACCCGGCATCGGAAAAAGTACGCTCTTGTTGCAAATTTCCTTACAACTTCCCTACAAAACCTTGTATGTTTCTGGTGAAGAAAGCCAAAAGCAAATAAAAATGCGTGCCGAAAGAATCACGCCTAATAGTGATAATTGTTATATTCTGACCGAAACCAAAACACAAAATATCTTCAAGCAAATTCAAGAAATTGAACCCGAAATCGTCATTATTGATTCCATCCAAACCTTACATACCGATTATATCGAATCGACTCCCGGAAGCATTTCGCAAATTCGGGAAACCACTGCCGAGCTAATCAAATTTGCAAAGGAATCGAATGTTCCTGTCATTTTGATTGGACATATTACCAAAGATGGAAATATTGCAGGTCCTAAAATTTTGGAACACATGGTCGATACGGTTTTGCAATT
>CAMAWK010000064.1 GCA_945861915.1 Flavobacterium psychrophilum
CTTCATAAACTCGAATAGCTATTTAATAAATACATAAGCAATGTCAAAAGTAATAGGAAAAGTTGCCCAAATCATCGGACCAGTGGTCGATGTAGTTTTCAACGGAAAAGATGTTGAACTTCCAAAAATTTATGATTCATTAGAAATTACTAAAAAAGATGGAACAAAACTAGTTCTTGAAGTACAATCTCACATTGGTGAAAATACGGTTCGTACCATTTCGATGGATTCTACAGACGGTTTGAGCAGAGGGTATGAAGTAGTTGGTACAGGAAATCCAATCAAAATGCCAATCGGAGCTGATGTTTACGGACGTTTGTTTAATGTAATTGGAGATGCTATTGATGGTTTAGGAGAATTACCAAAAGATGGTGATAACGGTTTGTCTATTCACAGACAAGCTCCAAAGTTCGAAGATTTATCAACTTCATCTGAAGTTTTATTCACGGGTATTAAAGTAATCGATTTAATTGAGCCTTACTCAAAAGGAGGAAAAATTGGATTGTTTGGTGGTGCTGGTGTTGGTAAAACGGTATTGATTCAGGAGTTGATTAACAATATTGCAAAAGGTCACGGTGGACTTTCGGTATTCGCAGGAGTAGGTGAAAGAACACGTGAAGGGAATGACTTACTTCGTGAGATGTTAGAGTCTGGAATTATAAAATACGGGGACGAATTCATGCACTCTATGGAAAATGGAGGATGGGATTTGTCTAAAGTAGATATGCCAGGAATGAGAGAGTCTAAAGCGACTTTCGTTTTCGGACAAATGAATGAGCCTCCTGGAGCTCGTGCTCGTGTGGCACTTTCAGGATTGTCTATTGCAGAATATTTCCGTGATGGTGCAGGTTCAGATCAAGGGAAAGATGTATTGTTCTTTGTAGATAACATCTTCCGTTTTACACAAGCAGGTTCTGAGGTTTCGGCACTTTTGGGTCGTATGCCATCTGCGGTAGGATACCAACCAACATTAGCAACCGAAATGGGTGCAATGCAAGAAAGAATTACCTCTACAAACAAAGGTTCTATTACATCTGTACAAGCGGTTTACGTTCCTGCGGATGACTTAACAGATCCAGCACCGGCAACTACTTTTGCTCACTTAGATGCAACAACCGTATTGTCTCGTAAAATTGCTGAGTTAGGTATTTATCCAGCGGTAGATCCATTGGATTCTACTTCTAGAATTTTGACTCCACAAATTATCGGAGATGAGCATTATAACTGTGCACAAAGAGTAAAAGAAATTCTTCAAAAATACAAACAATTGCAAGATATTATAGCGATTTTGGGTATGGAAGAATTATCTGAAGAAGATAAACTAGCCGTTTCTAGAGCAAGACGTGTACAACGTTTCTTGTCACAACCTTTCCACGTTGCAGAGCAATTTACAGGATTAAAAGGAGTTTTGGTTGACATCAAAGACACCATCAAAGGATTTAATATGATTATTGATGGAGAATTAGATCACTTGCCAGAAGCAGCATTCAACCTTAAAGGAACCATTGAAGACGCTATCGAAGCAGGAGAAAAAATGTTGGCAGAAGCATAATTAAGCTGGAAGCTAGAAGTTAGAAGTTAGAAGTCAGAAGTTAGAAGTCAGAAGTCAGAAGTTAGAAGTTATAGAATTAAAACGCTAAATTTCCATCATCAATCTTCATTCTTCAATCTTCAATCTTCCCTCTCCCATCTTCCCTCTTCCATCTTCTAACTCAAACAAAATGATTTTAGAAATAGTATCACCAGAAGCAAAATTATTTTCAGGCGAAATAACTTCCATTTCACTTCCTGGAGTGGATGGGCATTTTCAAATGTTGAATAATCACGCGCCAATAGTTTCAACGCTACAAAAGGGAACTGTGAAAATCACAGCTACAAATTTTATATTTAATAAAGAAACCGAAAGTTTATTCACAAAAGTAAATGATCAAAATTATACTCTTAGTATTCAATCAGGAACGATTGAAATGAAAGACAATAAAGCAATTGTTCTTGTAGATTAAATTGTTTTAGATTTTAAAAATAAGTAAGCCGTTTCAAAAATTGAAACGGCTTACTTATTTTTAGAAACGATACAGAAAAATGATCAAGATGAATTTTGTACCCGGAGTCTTCTCAAAAAACGGACTCGTTTCGTAACAAAAAAAGCTGTCAAAAATGACAGCTTTTCGAATAATGTACCCGGAGCCGGAGTCGAACCGGCACGGTTTCCCACAGGTGTTTGAGACCAGCGCGTCTACCAATTCCGCCATCCGGGCAATTAGTTGCTCAAGAGTTATGATTTATTTTTATAAAAAATAAAAGTAAAACAGTCATCCGGGCTTAGCAGACATGAAATAACAACCGCTATTTCGACGCAATAAAAGAGTGGATTTTAATAAACTAATCTCCCTTTCCTTTAACACGGTGCAAATGTAAAAAATTATAATCAAATTCCACTAAATTTCTCTAAAATTTCCTTTCTTAGTTCAATTTAATTCCTAAATTTGCACCTCGTTAAAAATAAATAGACTAACTAATTATAAAACAATAAATTAATGTCACACCTAGAACCAGAAGCTAAAATTTTTGCCTGTTCGCAAAGTGTTTACCTCGCAGAGAAGATGGCCAAACAATATGGCATTCCTTTAGGTAAAATGACAATGTCTAACTATAGTGATGGAGAATTTCAGCCGTCTTATGAGGAGTCAATAAGAGGTTTACGTGTTTTTATTATTTGTTCTACTTTTCCAAGTTCAGATAATTTAATGGAATTATTATTAATGATTGACGCTGCAAAACGTGCATCGGCAAGACATATAACAGCAGTTATTCCTTATTTCGGTTGGGCTAGACAAGATAGAAAAGATAAACCAAGAGTCCCAATTGGAGCTAAATTAGTAGCTAAACTATTAGAAACAGCAGGTGCAACTAGAATCATGACGATGGATTTACATGCTGATCAAATTCAAGGATTTTTCGAAAAACCAGTAGATCATTTGTTTGCATCGACTATATTTTTGCCTTACGTAGAAAGTTTAAATCTAGATAATTTGATGATCGCTTCTCCAGATATGGGAGGTTCTAAAAGAGCCTATGCATATTCTAAATTTTTAAATTCAGAGGTGGTTATTTGTTACAAACAACGAAAAGCTGCTAATGTAATTGAAACAATGGAACTCATAGGAGAAGTAAAAGGCAAAAATGTAATTCTTGTAGATGATATGATTGATACCGGAGGAACATTAGCAAGAGCTGCAGATTTGATGATGGAAAAAGGAGCGTTGAGTGTGAGAGCTATTTGTACACATCCTATTTTATCTGGAGGTGCTTACGAAAAAATAGAAAATTCAAAACTATTAGAATTAATAGTTACAGATTCTATTCCGTTAAAAAAAGAATCAAATAAAATAAAAGTGGTTAGTTGTGCGCCACTTTTTGCAGAAGTAATGCACATGGTACAACACAATAATTCCATCAGTGGAAAATTTTTGATGTAAAAAATAAGTTGGAAGACGGAAGTAGGAAGTCAAAAATGTTTAAAATCAGAGTTTAATAATTAACTATATAAATTTTTACAATGAAATCGATTACAATTAAAGGATCAGAAAGAGAAAGCGTAGGCAAAGTTGCGACTAAAGCCTTACGTAATGCTGGAGCGGTTCCTTGCGTGTTATACGGAGGAAATCAACCAGTGCATTTTTCAGCAGATGAAAAAGCATTCAAAAGCTTGGTTTACACTCCAAATGCACACACAGTTGTGATAGATCTTGGAAAAGAAACCTATAATGCTGTTTTACAAGACATTCAGGTTCACCCAGTGTCTGACAAAATTTTACACATTGATTTCTTTCAATTAAATGAAAGCAAAGAAATCACCATGGAAGTACCTGTTAAAATCGTTGGAACTTCTCCAGGGGTTTTATTAGGAGGCGATTTACGTTTAAATCAAAGAAGATTAAAAGTAAAAGCATTGCCTAAAAATCTTCCTGATTTTGTGGAGGCTAACATTTCGGAACTTCAAATGGGGAATAAATTGTATGTAACTAAAGTAGAGGTAAAAGACTTCAAATTGATGCATCCAGATAATACTGTTATTTGTCAAGTGAAGATTTCACGTGCCGCTATGAAAGCAGCTCAAGAGGCAGCAAAAGCAGCAAAAGCCCCTGCAGGGAAAAAGAAAAAATAATATTTTTCATATTATTCAGGAAAGCATCAGTTTTAAAACTGGTGCTTTTTTTGTTTCATAAAGCTTCCAACTTTCAAATGATTGAAAGCTTTTAGGAAGCCTTTAAAAATTAAAAAATTAGGTTTACTTTTGCAATGAGTTGTTTTGAATAGGAAGACAATTTTCAAAAAAACAACATTGGTTCACGAATCAAAATAACAATCCAAAAGGCGTGAGTACTAAGTTTTTAATTGTGGGTTTAGGTAATATTGGAGCTGAGTATGTAAACACGAGGCACAATATTGGTTTTAAAATAGTCGATTTTTTAGCTAAAAAAGAAGGAATTAATTTTGAAACTGTAAAACTGGGTTCTATGGCGGAATTCAAATGGAAGGGGAAAACGTTTTTGCTTTTAAAACCCAATACGTATATGAACTTGAGCGGAAAAGCTGTAAAATATTGGTTAGATAAAGAGAAAATTTCACCTGAAAATTGTTTAATTATTACCGATGATTTGAATCTCTCTTTCGGAACCATTCGGCTAAAGCCAAAAGGCAGTGATGGCGGACACAATGGACTAAAGAGCATTCAAGCCACATTGAACACAACCGAATATCCACGATTTCGATTTGGAATCAGTGACGAATTCAAAAAAGGCAAACAAGTAGATTATGTTTTGGGGGAATGGGACGAAATAGAAAAAGCGTCTTTACCTGAGCGATTAGAATTGGGTTCTGAAATAATAAAATCATTTGGCATGAGTGGTTTAGAAAATACAATGACTACTTTTAACGGCAAATAGATTAAAATCTTACAGATAAATGAAAAAAGCGAAAGTTACTCTTTTAGTTAAATTATACATAGTCATTTATATTATTACATCATTTTCGGCATTTGCACAGCAAGTACAGAAAAGCAAACCAACTAATTTTTTACAAAAAAAATCAAATGTTGGCGTGATTCGATGTGCTACAACAGAAAATGAAGAACGATTACAATTGAAAAATTCAAATCGGATGAACAAGAACCAATTTGAGAATTGGCTTTCTCCGATTATTTCCAAGCAAAAACAAAACAGCGCAACGAATAAAACAGGAATTACCATTTATACAATTCCAGTTGTGATTCATATCATTCATAATGGCGATCCCATAAATACAAGTAGCTCACATTCTGGCGAAAACATTTCTGATGCCCAAGCTTCCTCACAGATTACGGTATTAAATCAAGATTTTAGAAAAATGTTCGGAACTCCCGGTTTTGGTAACACTGGGTACAAATTAGGGGTTGATTGTTTAATCAATTTTGTTTTGGCAAAACAAGATCCTTACGGCGTTTTAACTTCTGGAATTGAACATATCAATTTAGGAAAAGGAGATTGGACAAATATAGAAGTAGATGCTTTGGTTAAACCAGGAACTATATGGGATCCTACTAAATATCTTAATATTTGGGTGGTAAAATTTTCAGTCGATTTATTAGGCTACGCTCAATTTCCTTCAAACTCAAATTTATCAGGGTTAAACTCATCAGGAGGGGATATTGATACGGAAGGGATTGTGATTAATTATAATGCAATTGGAACAAATGCACAAAATGACGGTTCTTTTGAATTAAATAGTTTTTATGATATGGGTCGAACCGCCACTCATGAAATAGGTCATTTTTTAGGACTTAGACATATTTGGGGAGATGGCGATGGTGATAGCGAAACATTGGAAACGGATTGTTCGGCATCTGATTTTTGTTCAGACACACCTCAAGCTGGATATGAACATTATACATGTGGTGTTTTTGATACTTGCCCAGCAATTATAGGAAATGACATGACCGAAAACTATATGGACTATACAAACGATGCTTGTTTGAACACTTTCACAGCAGGTCAAAGAGACAGAATGGTGGCGGTAATGACTAACTCTCCCAGACGAAAAGAATTAGCAACTTCAACTGTTGCTAATCCTGGTTTTGTAAAAACTTTGGATGGGGCTTTAAGAAACCTATTTATTATGAACTCAGTCTGCAACTCTAGTTTCACGCCATCCATAAATATCGAAAATAAAGGGACGAATACAATTCAAACCGCTACAATTACCTATAAAATTGACAATGCAAATCCCAAAACTTTTATTTGGAATGGGAATCTTACACAAAACGCATCGGAATTAATTAGTATTCCCGAAATAGTTTCTTCAACAGGAACACATGTGTTCAATGCTGAAATTACCACTTTAAACGATGCAACAGACTTAAATGTGTTAAATGACAGCACCTCCAAAAGTTATACTATTCCACCAATTAGTCAATTATCAGGTGATTCAACACCAAAAATCATTTTGACTTTACAATGTGATAGAGATGGAAGTGAAACTACTTGGACTGTAAAAAACAGTAGTGGTTCGACCTTGTACCAAGGTGGTCCATATGAAGATGCGGTTTCATCAACAAAACTTAAGGCTCCAATTACACAAGTTTTTGATCTTCAAGATGGGGATTGTTATACTTTTACTATTAATGATTCCTATGGAGACGGAATTAATACAAATGGAGGATTAGGTAGTTATTCTCTAAAAGACGAAAACAATATACTATTTGCTTCGGGTAGCACTTTTCAATTTAACGAATCGAAAGGTTTTAGTTTTGGGAGTTTAAATAATTCGTCATTTGAAACTTCAAGCGAGGTGTATTTGTATCCAAACCCAACAAAAGAGTCTTTAAATATAAATTTACCAACTAGTTTGGGTTTGCCAACTAGTTATTATATTACCAATAACTTAGGCAAAATAATTCGTAAAAAAGCGGTGTTGAAAGATATAGATTTGAATGTAAACACTTCATCCTTGACTAGAGGAGTTTATTTTATTACTCTTAAAAAAGACAATCAAAAAAGAACCTTAAAGTTTATCAAAGAATAATTTCGAGTAGAAATTATTTAATAGACAAGATGCTAAAAGAATATTTGGTAAAATAATACATTTATTTTTTCGTTAAATAACTCATACTGTTCTACTTTATAGATTTATTTTTATGGTATTTACATAAATTTTGCTTTTGAAAAGTTTGTAACTTTGAAATATATTTTGCTTTAAATAATGAAAAAAATATACACAACACCCAGTTTTATTGTACTTGTTTTAAGTTGTCTTTTAGCGCTAAACAATGCTTTTGGTCAAAAAAGCGACTCAAACAAAACTGTTTTTGGCAAAAAGATAAGTCCTGAAAACATCAATCCAAAAGATGGTTCAATACGTTGTGGAACAACAGAATACGAAAAATTTCTTCATGAAAAATATCCTAAAAGAATGAATTCGGAACAATTTGAATCATGGATTGCACCATTGATTCAAAAGAATTCTTTAATGCGAACATCTCAAACCAATGCTATTATTACCATTCCAGTAGTAGTTCACGTTATCTATAATGGTCAAACTGTTGGAACGGCTCCCAACATCAGTGATCTACAAGTTGAATCTCAAATTACGGTCCTTAATCAAGATTTTAGAAGAATGTTTGGAACGCCAGGCTATAATACAAATGCAGTGGGTGCCGATACTGAAATTCAGTTTGTTTTGGCCAAACAAGACCCAAACGGAAATCCAACAAATGGAATTGACAGAAGAAGTTTTTGTAAAGATTCGTGGACACTCTCTGATATTGAATCAACTTTAAAACCAGCCACTATTTGGGATCCTAACCAGTATTTAAATTTGTGGAGTATTAATCTTGAAGACAGTGATCTTTTAGGATATGCTCAGTTTCCAGATGGTTCTCTTTTAAGTGGTATAGGTTCAACGGGAGGAATTGCAAATACAGACGGCGTCTTTGCAAGATACAATGCTTTTGGTAGTGGTTCAGGTGCTAACTATATTTTAAAATTTCCTTACAACAAAGGACGAACAATAACTCATGAAGTGGGGCATTGGTTAGGATTAATTCACATTTGGGGTGATGGTTCTAGTTGTACTACAAATACCGATTATTGCGGAGATACCCCTGTTGCTAAAGACCCCAATTATGGTTGCCCAACAGGTACAAATAGTTGTACTTCGAGAGCTGGAGATGATATGATTGAAAACTATATGGACTATACAAACGATAGTTGCATGAATATTTTTACTCAAAACCAAAAGACAAGAATGCAAACAGTAATGACTAATTCTCCAAGAAGAAGCAGTTTAAAAACATCTACAAAGGGAAATGCCATAACATTGTTTGCGAATGATGCTGAGGTACAATTTGAATCTAGTTGTGCTGCTATTACTTGTAGCTCTTCAACAACTCAAGCCACACAAAAAATCATTATTTATAATAGAGGTACTGCCACTTTAACTTCTGTAACAGGAAATTATTCAATTAATGGAGGAACTGCTGTTCCTTTTTCTTGGACAGGTAGTTTAGCTACAAACAAATTTTCATCTGTAAATGTGTTAATAAGTGCTACAGCTAACGGAAGCGTAACAGTAAATATTGACAAAGTAAATAACGTTACCGACCAAAGAGCAACTAATAATAATGCAACAGGGACTTACACATTACTTTCTGCTCCAGCTAACTATGCGTTTACAAATTTTACATTTAAATTACAACAAGATTATTATGGAAGTGAAACCACTTGGGATCTAAAAAATGCAGCTGGAACAATATTGTATAGTGGTGGTCCTTATACTGATACATTTGTAGATGCACCAGCCGTTTCTCCCATTCCTGCATTGATTACTCAAAACTGGACATTGCCGGCTAATGGTTGTTATACTTTTACAATCAATGATTCTCAAGATGATGGAATTTGTTGTGGAACAGATCCAGGTGAAACAGGTACAGGATATTATAACATAAAATCTACCGATGGATTAACGGTTATAACATCGGGTGCTTCTTTTACAACAAGTCAAAAAATATCTTTTTCTACAAATACTCTTGGGAATGAAAGTTTTGAAAATTCTAACGAAATTTATATTTATCCAAATCCTGCAAAAGAAACTTTGGTTATCAATGTGCCAAGTTATTTCGGATTGCCAAATAGCTATAGTATTTATGGCAACTCGGGTCAAATTATACAGCAAAGAGAAATAACCACTGATTCAGATTTAACCATAAATACCTCTTCCTTGAGTGCTGGAATCTATTATATAACTATTGTAAAAGAAAACGAAAAAAAGACGTTACGATTTATTAAGAAATAGTTTTTAATCAAAAAATTAAAGGGGGTTGATTTGTTTCTATCCCCTTTTTTTTATGCTATTATTCCATTAAATTTGCCAAAATTAAAACTGTTGCTTTGAATATTTTTCATTCTATTCACGATTTCAAATCTACTAAAAGAACCATACTCACACTAGGTACTTTTGACGGAGTGCATATAGGACATAAAAAAATATTAGAAAAAGTAACTCAAAATACGATTGAAGAAACTACCGAAAGTTTAGTACTTACCTTTTTTCCGCATCCTAGAATGGTTTTGGAAGACAAATCGGAAATGAAATTGCTCAATACGCTTTCAGAAAAAATAGGGTTATTAGAAAAATCAGGATTAGAAAATCTTGTGATACATCCTTTCGACGAAAAATTCTCGCAATTAACTGCTCATGAGTTTGTAAAAACGGTTTTGGTAGACCAATTCAATATCAAAAAAATAATTATTGGATATGATCATCGATTTGGAAAAAACCGAACGGCTAATTTTGATGACTTAGTTGCTTTTGGAAAGCAATATGATTTTGAAGTAGAACAAATTTCAGCTCAAGAAATAGAAACCGTTTCAGTTAGTTCTACCAAAATAAGAAAGGCTTTGGACGAAGGCAATATGAAAAAAGCAAATGAATATCTAGGCTATGATTATTTTTTGACAGGCATAATTATTAAAGGAAAACAAATCGGAAGAACAATAGGTTTTCCTACTGCTAATCTAAAAATAGAGGAAGATTATAAATTGATACCTCGCAACGGTGTTTATATTATAAAAAGTGAATTGAATCGAAAGACCGTTTTTGGGATTATGAATATTGGATTTAATCCTACAGTTGAAGGACAAAACTTATCCGTAGAAATTCATTATTTGGACTTTAATGACGATTTATACGGTCAAAAAATATCGGTTTCTTTGATTCATTTCGTACGTGCAGAAGAGTATTTTGAATCTGTTTCTTTATTAAAAGAACAATTGGAAAAAGATAAAAATACAGCACTACACTTTTTGAAAGCAAAATAGAAAATAGTTCGATATTTTAATTTTGCTGGTTTTTATTTATACCTATTTTATTTTCTCCTTTTAAGCTTTCGAACTTGTTCATTAAAACAATTTAACTATTTTTGAAAATAATAAAACAATATTCATGAGCATCACAAAACACAATTGGACTTCAGAAGAAATTATCGCAATTTATAATAAACCGATGATGGATTTACTTTTTGAAGCGGCTTCTATTCATAGAGAAAATCATGATCCAAATGTGGTTCAAGTTTCTACTTTGCTATCAATAAAAACGGGTGGATGTCCCGAAGATTGTGGTTATTGTCCTCAAGCAGCACGTTATCACACGGATATTGAAGGAAATGATTTAATGACTGTTAGTCAGGTAAAAGCACAGGCGTTACGCGCTAAATCAGGTGGTTCTTCTCGTGTATGCATGGGAGCTGCGTGGCGAAATGTAAAAGATGGTCCCGAATTTGATCAAGTACTGGAAATGGTGCGAACCATCAACAAATTAGATATGGAAGTGTGTTGCACACTGGGAATGATTACCGAAAATCAAGCACAAAGATTGGCAGAAGCAGGACTGTATGCTTACAATCATAATTTAGATACTTCGGAAGAATATTATAAAGAAGTGATTTCGACTCGCGGATTTGAAGATCGTTTGCAAACTATAGAGAATGTTAGAAAAACAAATGTCACTGTTTGTAGCGGCGGAATTATTGGGATGGGCGAAAGTATTCAGGATCGTGCAGGAATGTTAGTGGCACTTTCTACTTTAAATCCACAACCTGAATCTGTGCCAATAAATGCATTGGTAGCTGTTGAAGGTACTCCGATGGAAGATGAAAAACCAGTTGAAATTTGGGAAATGATTCGAATGGTTGCCACAACAAGAATTGTTATGCCAGAAACTCAAGTGCGTTTATCTGCAGGACGAATGAATATGAGTCGTGAAGGTCAGGC
>CAMAWK010000065.1 GCA_945861915.1 Flavobacterium psychrophilum
TTATTCCCACTCCAATGCTTTCTTTTTGATGATGTAGAAAAAACCTACCAACAACAAAAGCATAAAAACAATCATTTTCATCATTCCTTCGATTCCTAAATCTTTGAAATTAACAGCCCAAGGATATAGAAATATTACTTCAACATCAAATAATACAAAAAGAATGGCAACCAAAAAGTATTTTACAGAAAAAGGGATTCGCGTATTTCCTAGCGATTCAATCCCGCATTCGAAGTTCGCATCTTTAATTTTTGAAGACCTTTTTGGGCCAAGATTTCCCGAAATTATAATCATTCCGGCAACAAATCCAATAGCTAAAAGAGCTTGCATTAGTATTGGTAAATAATCTAATTGACTTGATTGCATATAAAATAATTTGTTAGTCTAAAATTGTGGTACAAATATAGGTTTCAAGGATTTAAATCACAAGTGTATTATAAAGTTTAGTTTCTGTAAAAATAGATAAAACATGTAATTTTTATTGATTATAAATAAGAGTTTTTTATTTTTATTTATTAAACAAAAAAGCGTCCCGAATTATCGGGACGCTTTAAACATTCGTAGGCAAAAAAAAAATTTATGCTTAGATAACTGCTACTTTCGCAGCAACTTTTCCTTTTCTTCCTTCTTCTTCTTCATAGCTAACTCTGTCACCTTCACGAAGTTCTTCCGCGTTGATTCCTGAAGCATGAACAAAAATGTCTTTTCCTGTTTCTTCGTCTGTAATGAATCCGTAACCTTTAGATTCATTAAAAAATTTAACTGTACCTGTACGCATTGTAATAGTAATAATAATTTATAATGTGGCAAATGTAATATTTAAACTAATACGAAAGATAGTATTATGTTTAATTTTATAAAAAATATTGATTTACAGTCTTTTCGGGGTTTAAATTGTATTTATTTTGATGTGCAATTCCGTTAATTGCGAATCATCAATTATGGATGGAGCATCAATCATAACATCGCGTCCTGAATTGTTTTTAGGGAATGCAATAAAATCTCTAATAGTTTCTTGTCCGCCCAAAATTGCAACTAATCTGTCCAAACCAAAAGCGAGTCCGCCGTGAGGTGGGGCGCCAAATTGAAACGCATCCATTAAGAACCCAAATTGAGCTTTTGAATCCTCCTCTGTAAAACCTAAATATTTAAACATCAATTTTTGAGTAGCTTTATCGTGAATACGAATAGAACCACCACCAATTTCGTTGCCGTTCAGCACCATATCATACGCATTGGCTCTTACTTTTCCTGGATTGGTTGCCAATAAATCCATGTCTTCTGGTTTTGGTGAAGTAAATGGATGATGCATAGCGTGATATCGACCGCTTTCTTCGTCTAATTCTAATAACGGAAAATCAACAACCCATAACGGAGCAAATTCTGCTGGATTTCTTAATCCTAATCTTGTTGCTAATTCCATTCTTAGTGCTGAAAGTTGCCCGCGAGTTTTTTCTTCTGGACCAGAAAGTACAAAAATCATATCTCCTGTTTTTGCACCCGTAATTTCTGCCCATTTTGCTAAATCTTCTTGGTCGAAGAATTTATCTACGGATGATTTGTAAGTTCCGTCAGCTTCACATTTTACATAAACCATTCCTGATGCGCCAATTTGTGGACGTTTTATCCAGTCAATCAAAGCATCGATTTCTTTACGAGTGTATGCTGCACAATTTGGAGCTGCAATTCCAACAACTAATTCCGCTGCATTGAAAACAGGAAAATCTTTGTGTTGTGTTACATCATTTAACTCACCAAATTCCATCCCAAAACGAATATCTGGTTTGTCATTGCCATAGGTTTTCATGGCATAATCGTAGGTAATTCTTGGGAATTTTTCTACTTCAATTCCTTTTATTTCTTTAAGTAAATGACGTGTCAATCCTTCGAAGACATTCAAGATATCTTCTTGTTCTACAAACGCCATTTCACAATCGATTTGTGTAAATTCTGGTTGGCGATCGGCTCTTAAATCTTCGTCTCGGAAACATTTCACGATTTGAAAATACTTGTCCATGCCACCGACCATCAATAATTGTTTAAAAGTTTGAGGCGATTGTGGCAAAGCATAAAACTGACCCGGATTCATGCGCGAAGGCACCACAAAATCTCTAGCACCTTCAGGAGTTGACTTAATTAAATAAGGTGTTTCTACCTCACAAAAATCTAAATCCGATAAATATTTACGGACTTCCATCGCTACTTTATGACGAAATAACAAGCTGTTTTTTACTGGATTTCTTCGAATATCGAGATAACGGTATTTCATTCGAATGTCTTCGCCACCGTCTGTTTCGTCTTCTATTGTAAAAGGGGGAGTGAGTGAGGCATTTAAAATTAGTAGTTCACTAACTAAAATTTCAATTTCGCCAGTCGGGATGTTCGGGTTTTTGGCTTCGCGTTCGATAACGATACCTTTTACTTGAATTACAAATTCACGACCCAAAGTTTTAGCCAATTCAAAAACAGATTTTTCTGTACGACTTTCATCAAAAATTAATTGAGTAATTCCATGACGGTCTCTTAAATCGACCCAATTCATGAAACCTTTATCACGTGATTTTTGAACCCAACCCGCCAGTGTAACTTCGGTAGTAATGTGTGAGGCGTTCAACTCACCACAAGAATGACTTCTATACATTTTAACTATTTTAGAACGCAAATTTAGAACTAATTATGAAATTATGCAGTATGAAATTTGAAAGATTGCTATCTATTTGTTTACGAGCTAAAACCAATAAGTAATTTCAATTTTCAAACAAATTTCACATACATTCTATTTTGATTAACTTCATTACAAGTCAAATTTTATGCCTTGTGCCAAAGGCAAACTTGTACCATAATTAATTGTGTTGGTTTGACGTCGCATATAAATTTTCCAAGCATCAGAACCCGATTCTCTTCCGCCACCCGTTTCTTTTTCACCGCCAAAAGCACCACCAATTTCGGCTCCCGATGTTCCAATATTCACATTGGCAATGCCACAATCTGAACCTGCAACCGAGAGAAATTTTTCGGCTTCCCGCAAATTATTTGTCATGATAGCTGAGGAAAGACCTTGTGAAACTCCATTTTGAATTTCAATCGCATTTTCTAATTCTCCTGAATATTTTAGTAAATATAAAATAGGAGCAAAGGTTTCGTGTTGAACTATTTCGAATGAATTTTTGGCTTCGGCAATAGCCGGTTTTACATAGCAACCGCTTTCGTAGCCATCGCCAAAAAGTACGCCACCTTCAACAAGTAATTTCCCGCCTTCTTCGACAACTTTTGTCAATGCATGTTCATACATAGCAACTGCTTGTTGGTCTATGAGTGGTCCCACATGATTATTTTCGTCTAATGGATTCCCTATTTTTAATTGTCCATAAGCTGAGATTAAGGCCTCTTTTACTTTTTCATAAATGCTTTCGTGAATAATCAAACGCCTTGTCGAAGTACATCGCTGACCAGCTGTGCCTACTGCGCCAAAAACGGCTCCAATAACGGTCATTTTTATATCGGCATCAGGAGTAACAATGATGGCGTTGTTTCCGCCTAGTTCTAATAACGATTTTCCTAGTCGACCTGCAACAGTTTGTGCCACTATTTTTCCCATTCGGGTAGAGCCTGTTGCTGAAATTAAAGGGATTCGTTTATCATTTGTCATCCATTCGCCCACTTTGTAATCGCCATTAATCAGACACGA
Source organism: Flavobacterium psychrophilum (assembly GCA_945861915.1). GTDB lineage: Bacteria > Bacteroidota > Bacteroidia > Flavobacteriales > Flavobacteriaceae > Flavobacterium > Flavobacterium psychrophilum_E. Next base: position 3,689 of record CAMAWK010000065.1, read on the forward strand.
AATGCCTTCAGGTAAGTTATTTTCTTTAAAAACGGATGCAATAATATTTTGACAAGCGATACCACAAAGAGGCGTTTTTTCGGAAGGTTTCCAAACACAAACATCGCCACAAATCCAAGCTAATGCTGTATTCCAAGCCCAAACCGCAACGGGGAAATTAAATGCTGAAATGATTCCAACAATTCCCATTGGATGGTATTGTTCATACATTCGGTGTCGAGGGCGTTCGGAGTGCATAGTGAGTCCATGCAATTGACGAGAAAGACCCACTGCAAAATCACAAATATCTATCATTTCTTGTACTTCGCCATAACCTTCTTGCAAAGATTTCCCCATTTCATAAGAAACCAATTTCCCCAAAGCTTCTTTGTTTTGGCGTAATTTATCGCCAAACTGTCTCACCAATTCTCCACGTTGAGGTGCTGGTATTAATCGAAAAGTTTTAAATGCTTCTGTGGCAGTTTCGATTACTTTTTCATAATCAGCTGCGGAGGTTATTTTTACAGCTGCAATTAAATTTCCATCAACTGGGGAATAACTTTCCAATATTTCACCTGAAGAAAACTGGTTTATTCCTGTTGAAGTTCCATCGTTATTGCTTTTTATTCCTAGCTGAGCTAGAGCTTCTTCTATTCCGAATTGATTTATTATTGATGCCATTTTTTTCTTTTTTAATACAGATTTTGCAACCTGAATTTTTATTTTATCTCTTTTATCAAATAAATATACACTGGGAAATGGTCACTAAAACCTATTTCATTAGCCGAATGACGAATAGGATATCCTTTGTATTGACCCGTTTTTTGAATTAGAAAAGATTTGTTGAAAATTCCCGCTTTCCAATATTGAAAGCGGCTGTAGTCTTTTTGTATTAAAGATTCAGAAACCATAATTTGGTCGAAAATATGTCCAGAATCTCTATAATACAATGTAGCATTTCCTTCTTTTTCCATTTGTTCAAAAGGATTGTAGATTCCAAATTGTCTAACGTCCGATTTTTTTGATTTAGCACCAATGCCCATTTTTATACTTTGATTGCGGGTACCATCATTCAAATCGCCCATCAAAATTATTTTGGCTTTTGGATTCATTTTATAAATAGAATCCATAATTTTTTTGTTTAGTTTTCCAGCTACTTCCCGAAACGGACTGCTTTTTCTCTCTCCTCCAGCCCTAGACGGCCAATGGTTTACAAGGATATTAATTTCTTCGCCTTCCAAAAAACCAGTAACTAAAAGAACATCTCTGGTGTAAACTCTTTTTAAATTGTCAGTTTCATTTTTATCAATGTCGTTTTCATCATCCGTCTCTTCAATTGATTTCTTTTTGTAATCAGCTTCTTTATTTCTGTAAATTAATAATGGAATGTTGATAAAACTAGTAGGCTTAAAATATTTTTTTTGGTACAATAAAGCCACATCAATTCCTCTTTTGTCTGGCGAATCGTAATGAATAACGCCATAATCGCTCGATACTAATTGAGGTTGTTTGACTAAATCTTCCAAAACACCACGGTTTTCAATTTCGGAGCCGCCAATAAAGGTAGGTGCTTGTTTGTGTTGGTCATTGGTTCCGATTTGCACCAACACTCTAGAAAGATTTTTTAATTTTTGATTGTATTTTTTAGAAGTCCAACGTTCATTTCCTTTGGGAGTCCAATCATCGTCATTATTGGCATTGTTGATAGTGTCGAAGAGATTTTCAAAATTATAGAATGCAACTGTATGCATCATAAATTTTCCGCTTTGACCATGAAATTCGAGAATTCCCCATAAAAAAAACAAAATGATAAAGCTGTTTTTTGATTTCATGCTAAGCTTGATTTAAAGAATTAAAGCATAAAAATAATCAATATAAATTTAATCCTTATATTGACATCTGTTTTGAATAACAGAAATTAATTTATTTTTATGAAAAAATGGATTCTGGCTCTCTATTTCTTATATCAAAATGTTTCAGTTTTCGCACAATCTGGAACAGGTGTTTTTGGTGTGATAGTAGATTCAAAAACTCAAAATCCTTTGCAAAGCGTGGTGGTTTCTATTCAAAACACGCTTTTTACCCAGTTAACCGATACAGATGGAAAATTCTCATTTGATTCAGTACCAACGGGAACCCATTTAATTCTCATTAAAAGCGATCAATACAAAAATCAATTACTCCAAATTGAAATTATTTCAAACACGATGACTGATTTAGGAATTGTTTTTCTGGAAAACGATATTACCCAAGAGAAAGAAGGCGTTTTACTCTCACTTTTTGAAACCGATTTAGGAGACGAATCGAATGGTTCTGAAAGTACTTCTAGTTTGTTACAATCTACTCGCGATATCTTTTTGCAGGCAGCAGCATTTAACTTTGGATCGGCTCGATTTAGTGTTAGAGGATTAGATTCTAAATATGCCAATGTCATGATTCAGGGAATTTCTATGAATCGAGTTGCTGACGGAAGACCGCAATATAATAATTGGGGAGGCTTGAATGATGCTACTCGAAATCAAGAATTTACAAACGGTTCCTCGCCTTCTGAATATGTTTTTGGAGGAATGGGTGGCACACAAGAAATTAATACTAGAGCTTCTATTTACAGACCTGGAACTCGCATTTCGTTCTTGAGTGCCAACACCAATTACAGTTTTAGGGTGATGGCAACTACAGCTTCTGGAATAGATAAAAATGGTTGGGCTTATGTGGTTTCGGCGGGAAATCGCTGGGCAGAAAACGGCTATTTTGAAGGAACAAATTATGCGGCTTATTCAACGTTTGCTAGTGTCGAAAAGAAAATTAACGACAATCACAGTCTAAATTTTACTGCTATTTATGCCTCCAACAAAAGAGGAAAAAGTTCACCCATTACCGCCGAGCAATCTGAATTGGTAGGAACAAAATACAACTCCTATTGGGGTTTTCAGGAAGGTGAAAAGAGAAATTCACGAGTTAAAAGAGTCGAAGAACCCTTGTTTCTTTTAACTCATTATTGGAAAGTAAATCCAAACACTAATTGGAATACCACAATTTCGTATCAAAATGGTCAAATTGGTAATAGCCGAATTGATTATACAAAAGCAGACAATCCTGACCCAACTTATTACAGAAAATTACCCAGTTATTACGCCAATTTATTTTATGGTGGAGTTTATTTAGGAAATACTCCTCAAAACATAGCAAATGCAGAAGGGGCTCGAGAAAGTTTTTTGCTTAACAAACAACTCAATTGGAAAGAACTGTATCGAATTAATGAAGAAAGTAAAGCAAATGGAAGTCGGTTTGTGTTATATGAAGACAGGAATGACGCGAAAAGCATCAATTGCAACACCAATTTATCTTCACAACTTTCGGATAACATCTTACTTACGGCTGGAGTTAATTATTTGAATTCAAAAACTAATAATTTCAAGAGTATGTTGGATCTTTTGGGCGGTAATTTCTTTTCCGACACTAACACTTTCGGAATTGGCGAACAGCAATATTCTGATTTAAATAATAAAGACAGAACAGTCGGAGTAGGGGATTCATTCGGTTACAACTATCAAATAAATGTTTCAAAATTAGAGGCATTCACACAGTTTAAATTTGTCTATAAACAATTCGACTTTTATTTGGCTCAGACTTTTTCAACTACCAGTTTTTCAAGAGAAGGATTTTATAAAAACGGCTATTATTCTACTAATTCTTTTGGCAAAAGTGAGGAAGTGAATTTTGACACTTTCGGATTCAAAGGGGGATTGACCTATAAAATATCGGGACGAAATTATTTTGATTGTAACTCTATTTATATGACCAAATCACCCACTTCAAGAGAAGTTTTTTCGAATGCAAGAGTCAATAATACAGTTACAGACGGCATTAGTAGTGAAACTATCAAAGGGATTGATTTGAGTTATATTCTTAAATTTCCAAGATTCAAAGCCAGATTCACAGGCTATTTTTCTGAAATTTTGAATGCTACTGATATTAATCTTTACTATGCCGATGCTGTTGATAGTAGTGCAAACGGTGTATTTGTTTCAGAAGCGATAACTGGAATAAACAAAAGAAATAAAGGTTTAGAATCGGGAATTGAATATCAATTGGCTTCGACTTTCAAAATTACTGCAGTGGCAGCTTATGGCGATTATAGAATTACCAATAATCCAAATCTTAGATTGTCTTATGATGTTTCTGCCTCTGTATCAGATGTTGAAAAGACTTACTTAGCTGGATTAAAACAAGCTGGAATACCACAACAAGCCTACTCTTTTGGAGTAGAATATAGAGATCCAAAATACTGGTGGATTGGTGCGAATGCTAATTTTATTTCAAATAATTTTTTGGATGTGTCTAATATTCGGAGAACAGATAATTTTTATACAAGTGAGGACAATTATAATATTCCAAAAAATGAAACGCTTATTGCAAGTTATTTGAAACAAGAAAAATTCAATTCTTTTTATTTATTCAATCTCTTGGGCGGCAAAACTTGGAAAGTAAACAATTATTATTTGGGACTTTTTGCCATTGTAAATAATGTGTTAGACCAAACCTATAAAACAGGCGGTTTCGAACAATCTCGAAATGCCACCTATCGACAAGTTTTTGAAGATAGTCAAAGTGGTGGAGCCAGTGCTTTTGCCCCCAAATATTTTTATGGATACGGAAGAACGTATATGGTAAATTTTTATGTTAGTTTTTAAATTCGAATGATGAAAAATAACTTTAAATACAGCGGTTTCTTTTTTGTGCTTTTTTCTTTTTTTTCGGCTTGTTTAAATGACAATTTCGATGTTCCTATTCAGGATAATTGTGTGGATCCAGCATTGATAAAAACAAAAGAAGTATTTGAAATTTATGCTTTAGCAACTAGTTTAACTGCCATTTATACTGCAGATGATGTTGTTGAAGGCTATGTTATTTCAAGCGAAGAAGGAGGGAATTTTTTTAAAAATATGTACATTCAACCTTTAGACGGTTCAAAGGGATTTTCGCTTTCTGTGGACGAGGGAAATACGTACACTAAATATTTTCAACCAGGCAAAAAAGTGTTTTTAAAACTAAAAGGGTTGGCATTCGTATCACCTTCATCTAATGCCAAAGGACTTATTTTTGGTGCAGCTCCAACAGAGGATTTTGCTGTCGATCGATTGCCAAGTTCCACATTCAGAGAGTTTTTAATTCCGTCTTGCGAATTAGTAAACGAGGAGGAAATAGTCCATAAAATTTCTCTGTCACAAGCAGCAAGCGATACCTATTTGAATACTTTGATAGAAATTGACGATGTACAATTTAGAACCGATTGCGCCACTTACAGCAACGTTAATTATGATACTAGTTTAAAAATCACCAATGGAGTAGGGACTTTGGATGTGAGAACCAGTAGATACGCCAATTTTGCTGGTTTTACAGTTCCTTCGGGGCGAGGGAAAATTAGAGGCGTTTTAACAAAATATGGATTAACCTATCAACTTGTTCTACGAACTTTGAGAGATGTACAATTTACTAATCCAAAAGTTCAAACTATTTTGGCTCCCAAAGGAGGAACCAATCTTCAATATCTTGGAGCTTTTACAGAGAATTTCGAAAGTTATACGACAACAACAACGGGTGCCAATTTGCCAAAATACATCAATGATGTAACTATTGGGACAAAATTTTGGGATGTAGCTACTTTTAGTTCAAATGAATATCTTCAAATGTCTGCTTTTAATGCCGGTTGTTCCAAAAGTTATTTTTGTATTCCTGTTGACTTTACTGCTGCAAAAGAGATATTATTTAAATCAAAAGATGGGTATAATGACGGAAATCCGTTACGAGTATATTACTCCACAAACTACATTCCAGGAGGAAGTTTCGAGCAAGCAACTTTAATTGAAATTACAAATAAGTTTAGAATTTCTACTGGAAATACTGACGGGTATGGTTCGGAATTTATCAATAGCGGTGTGTATTCTATTCCAATTACTGTAACAGGAAATGGCTTTTTCATTTTTGAATACGATGGAACTTCAGGAATTTCAACTACAATTCAATTAGACGATATAATTGTGCGATAGTTTTGAATAAAACATATATTTGTTTCGCTAATTAATAGGACAAGATATTTAAAACATGACCATTTTGAGATTTGATTTTATCCTTCGAAAATGTATTTTTTGTCGATTGCTATTGCTTATTTTTGTTCTACAAAACACAAACAGTCAAGCCCAAATACCTATGAAAATCCCAGCTAATTTACAAAAAGGAGATGCAATTGCTATCGTGGCAACAGCCCGAAAAAACATCGAGGACAACTTAAAACCTACTATTGATTTGCTTCAGAGTTGGGGACTCGAAGTAGTAATTGGTAAATCGATAGGATTGGATAATCATCAATTGGCCGGAACCGATGAGGAGCGCGCTGCCGATTTGCAGCAGCAACTAAATAACCCGAATATTAAAGCCATTTGGTGCGTTCGCGGCGGGTACGGTACAGTGAGAATTATTGATTTGATTGACTTTTCAAAGTTTAAGGAAAACCCAAAATGGATTATAGGTTTTAGCGATGTTACGGTAATTCACAGTTATTTGAATAAACTGAATATTGCTTCGATTCATGCTCTCATGCCAGTAACGGTTGCAAAAGCGACTCCAAATGCTATCGAAAGTCTACGAAAATCACTCTTTGGCGAAAGCCTAAAATATGAATTAGCAGCCAATACAGAAAATAAATTAGGGGAAGCAACTGGAGAATTGGTTGGTGGGAATTTATCTATTTTGTACAGTTTAATGGGTTCTAATGCTCAGATTGATTGTCGAGGAAAAATACTTTTTTTGGAGGATTTAGATGAATATTTATACCATATCGATAGGATGTTGATGAACTTAGAACGTTGTGGCTGTTTCAAAGATTTGAAAGGTTTGGTCATTGGCAGTATGACCAAAATGAAAGACAACGAAATCCCTTGGGGCAAAAATGCCAATCAAATAATTGCTGATATTACAAAAGAATATACATTTCCAATTCTATATAATTTTCCTGCGGGTCATATTCAAAACAATAATGCCATGATTTTTGGAAAACAAGTGTCGTTAGAATTAAACGCATCGACATCCAAGTTAATTTTTGAATAAAACTCCCAACTCCCAACTTCCAACTTCCCACTTTTACTATGGCACAGCACAACGATTTAGGAAAATTAGGAGAAGAATTGGCTGTCGAGTTTCTTCAAAAAAGCGGATATGAAATAGTAGAAAGAAACTGGACTTTTCAGAAAGCCGAAATTGATATTATTGCAAAAATATGAGACACGCTTGCTGTAATAGAAGTAAAAACAAGATCCTCTCTAGATTTTGGATTGCCACAGGATTTTGTAAAACCAAAAAAAATTCAATTGTTGGTCAAAGCCGTAAACGAATATATTATTTCTAAAGATTTAGATGTAGAAGTTCGGTTTGATATTATTGCAATTACAGCCTACAATACCAAGTCACTTCCTATTCAAAACGACGGAAAATCATTTGAAATCGAACATTTGATTGACGCTTTTTATCATTTTTAAGAAAAAATTATTTGTTATATTTGTAACAAATTGTTTTTTTATTTACTTTTGTCGCAAATATTTAAAACTATTTCAAATTTCAGAATTTGTTTGCT
>CAMAWK010000066.1 GCA_945861915.1 Flavobacterium psychrophilum
TTTTACCATGGCAATCATCAAAACTCCATTGTCAAAATATTCTTGCTCAGCAATAGGATTTGAAGTTGCAGCTGTTTTTTCGAAATTAGTTTCGGCTGTTGCAGCTCTCCAAGTTAATAAATTAACATCATCGTTTGCCCAATCTTCCATCATCGTTTTTGAAAACTCACCAGAAATGATGTCATCCATGTGTTTTTGAAACAACGGACGCATGATATCTTTTAATTCCTCAGAAACTTGAAAAGCAGTAATTTTTGCAGGATTAGATAAACGATCCATCATATTGGTGATTCCGCCGTGTTTCAAAGCCTCGGTGATAGTTTCCCATCCGTATTGGATTAATTTTGAAGCATAACCTGCATCAATTCCTTCGGCTACCATTTTGTCAAAACACAAGATAGAACCTGTTTGCAACAAACCACAAAGAATGGTTTGCTCTCCCATTAAATCTGATTTTACTTCAGCTACAAAAGACGAACGCAATACTCCTGCTCTATGACCTCCAGTTGCCACTGCATAGGCTTTGGCTTGAGCCAAACCAACTCCATTTGGATCATTTTCTGGGTGAACAGCAATTAATGTTGGCACACCAAAACCTCTTTTATATTCCTCACGAACCTCAGAACCTGGACATTTAGGAGCACACATAATCACGGTGATGTCTTTACGAATTTGCATTCCTTCCTCCACAATATTAAAACCATGAGAATAGGCTAAAGTAGCACCATTTTTCATCAAAGGCATAATCGCACCCACTACGGCTGTATGTTGTTTGTCTGGTGTAAGGTTACAAACTAAGTCGGCAGTTGGAATCAATTCCTCATAGGTTCCTACTTTGAAACCATTGTCTGCTGCGTTCATAAATGAAGCTCTTTTTTGTGCAATTGCCTCGGCACGCAATGCATACGAAATATCTAAACCAGAATCTCTCATGTTTAATCCTTGGTTTAAACCTTGAGCACCGCAACCTACGATTACTACTTTTTTTCCTTTTAATGCTTCGATTCCGTCTGTAAATTCAGATTGATCCATGAATTCGCAAACGCCTAATTGTGCTAATTGTTCTCTAAGTGATAATGAATTGAAATAATTTGCCATTGTTTTTTATTTAATGAAATTTAATTTAAAGATTGAAAGATTTTATGATTTTAATTGTTCTAATAAAGTGGACACTTCCATTTTTTCTTTAGAAACCGATATTCTTCCTGAACGGGCAAACTGCATGATGCCAAAAGGTTTTAATTTGTTATACAAATCGTTGATGTCAGCTCGTTTTCCTGATTTAGAAATTACAAAAAAGTCTCTGGAAACGGTTACAATTTCAGAATGACTTTCTTTGATGATGTTTTGAATTTGACGCTCGTCGAACAACAAAGCCGAGTTTATTTTGAAAATGGCACTTTCTAAGAAAATAGTTTCCTCATCTATATGATAAAATGCTTTGATTACTTCGATTTGTTTCTCTATTTGTCCAACAATATTTTGAACCCATTTTTCGGTCGTTTTTACTACAATAATAAAACGCGAAACATGTTCTACTTCAGAATCAGACACATTAAGACTTAGTACGTTAATATGTCTTTTTAAGAATATTCCTGATATTCTATTTAATAGACCAACGTTGTTTTCTGAATATACAGAAATGGTGAATATTTTATTTTCCATTTTAATTTTATGTTTAATGTTGTTTAAAATTGTTCAATATTGTTTAAGGTTGTTTAAACTCTTAAACTTTAAACTCTTAAACTCTTAAACTTTTACACTTCCTTATGATAATCGTATATCCGAAACCGAAGCTCCTGTTGGAATCATCGGGAATACGTTATTTTCTTTTTCTACCATTACTTCCAAGAAATAAGCTTCTTTTGAAGCCATCATTTCGGCTACAGCTGCATTTAAATCTTCTCTTTTGGTTACTTTTTTGGCTTTGATGTAATACCCCTCGGCAATAGCACAAAAATTTGGATTTACCATTATTGTTGAAGCGTATCGATTATCGAAAAATAATTCTTGCCACTGACGAACCATTCCTAAAAATTCATTGTTCAACACGACTATTTTCACAGGCACTTTAGACTGGAAAATAGTTCCCAATTCTTGAATATTCATTTGAAAACCACCATCACCAATAATTGCCACCACTTCACGATCAGGCATACCCATTTTAGCTCCAATTGCGGCTGGTAACGCAAAGCCCATGGTTCCTAATCCACCAGAAGTAACATTACTTTTGGTTGTTTTAAATTTAGCATAACGACATGCAAACATTTGGTGTTGCCCAACATCCGAAACCATAATTGCATTATCATTTGAATGTTTGTTGATCATTTCGATAGTTTCGCCCATCGAAATTCCTTTACCATTCGTGGGTGCTAATTCTTCATTTATAACTGCTTCGAGTTCGATTTTATATTTTTCCTTGAACTCATTGTGCCAAGACTCGTGCGAATTTTGATTTACCATCGGAATCAATACTGATAAAGCTTCTTTCAAATCAGCCAAAACAGCAACAGTTGTTTTAACATTTTTATCAATTTCGGCAGGATCGATTTCAAAGTGAATCACTTTTGCTTGTTTTGCATAAGTTGATAAACTTCCCGTCACACGGTCGTCAAAACGCATTCCCAAAGCGATTAAAACATCGCATTCGTTTGTTAAAATATTTGGTCCATAATTTCCGTGCATTCCTAACATTCCCACATTCAAAGGATGATCCGTCGGCATAGCCGAAAGTCCTAAAATAGTCCAAGCTGCTGGAATTCCGGTTTTTTCAACTAAAGCTTTCAATTCTGCTTCTGCCTCACTCAAAATCACACCTTGTCCAAAAATAATATAAGGCTTTTTTGCTGCGTTGATTAAGGCCGCCGCTTCTGCCACTTTATCATGATTCAAAATCGGTTTTGGATTGTAACTTCTAATTTTAGTACATTTTGTATAACTAAAATCCAATTTGTCGAACTGAGCATTTTTTGTAATATCTATCAAAACAGGACCTGGACGACCTGAACGTGCGATATAAAAAGCTTTAGCGATAATTTCTGGAATTTCATGCGCTTCGGTTATTTGATAATTCCACTTCGTAACTGGAGTAGAAATACCAATAATATCTGTTTCCTGAAAAGCATCAGAACCCAATAAATGCTTACCCACTTGCCCGGTAATACAAACCAAAGGCGTTGAATCGATTTGTGCGTCGGCAATACCAGTAACTAAATTGGTTGCTCCGGGTCCAGAAGTAGCGATTGCCACACCTACCTTACCCGTAGCTCGAGCAAATCCCTGCGCAGCATGAGCCGCGCCTTGTTCGTGACGCACCAAAATGTGCTGTAATTGATCTTGAAATTTATATAACTCGTCATACACTGGCATGATGGCACCACCTGGGTAACCATATACCAAATTTACACCCTCTTCTAAGAGGCATCTTATAACGGCTTCTGCTCCTGATATTTTCATTTTTTATGGTATTAGCCCCACCCCCAACCCTCTCCAAAGGGGAGGGAGCTGAAATAGGCAAAGATATTTTTTATTTATTATTCAATATTTTATTTATTGCTCAACCCACTCTTCGCCACGGCGAAAGGGTTGGGAAAATGCTTATTTATCTGTCACACAACCTGTAGAAGCACTCGATACTGCTCTAGCATATTTTAATAAAACCCCTTTTTTGACTTTTAAATCAGGCTTTACCCAGTTGGCCAATCTTTCGGCATATTCTGCATCTGGAATTTTTAGGTTTATAGTATTGTTTACCGCATCGATTGTTATGGTATCTCCGTTTTCGACTAGAGCAATTCCACCGCCATCAATAGCTTCGGGCGTGATGTGCCCCACCACAAACCCGTGTGAGCCTCCTGAAAATCGTCCGTCGGTGATTAAAGCAACACTTTTTCCTAAACCTGCTCCCATAATGGCAGAAGTAGGTTTTAGCATTTCTGGCATACCTGGCCCTCCTTTTGGACCACAATATCTAATCACCACCACGTTACCCGGTTTGATTAAACCTTTGGCAAGACCCGGAATTACCTCGAACTCGCTTTCAAAAACGACAGCAGTTCCTTCAAAAAATTCTCCTTCGTTTCCGCTTATTTTAGCCACACAACCTTCTGATGCTAAATTTCCGTACAGAATTTGGATGTTTCCAGTTGGTTTTAACGCCTTTTGAATTTCGTGAATTACTTCTTGACCGTCGTGCAAATCAGGTAAACTAGCTACATTTTCAGCTAAAGTTTTACCTGTTACAGTCAAACAATCGCCATGAAGCAAGCCTTCTTTTAATAAATATTTCATTACTGCTGGAACACCACCCACTTCGTGAAGGTCTTCCATCATGTATTTTCCGCTAGGTTTCAAATCAGCTAAAACAGGTGTTCTGTCACTAATATCCTGAAAATCTTTTAAGGTAATTTCAATATCAACTGAATGTGCCATGGCTATTAAATGCATTACAGCATTAGTGGAACCACCCAATACAGCCACAATGGTAATCGCATTTTCAAAAGCCTTACGAGTCATAATATCTCGCGGCTTAATATCTTTTTCCAAAAGAATTCTAATGGCGTTACCAGCTTCTTCACATTCTTTCTTTTTATTATCGCTCAAAGCTGGATTAGAAGAACTGTATGGCAAACTCATTCCAAGCGCTTCAATTGCCGAAGCCATTGTATTTGCTGTATACATACCTCCACAAGCACCCGCACCTGGACAAGCATTTTGAATTACTCCTTTAAAATCTTCGGGAGTAATGGTGTTATTAAACTTTTTTCCTAAGGCTTCAAAAGCAGAAACAATATTTAATGATTCTCCTTTCCATTTTCCAGAATGAATCGTACCTCCATAAACCATAATCGCTGGGCGATTCACTCTACCCATTGCCATCACAGCACCAGGCATATTTTTGTCACAACCCGGAATAGCAATTAAACTGTCATACCACTGTGCTCCCATTACGGTTTCAATAGAATCGGCAATTACATCACGAGAAACCAATGAAAATCGCATGCCTTCTGTTCCGTTAGAAATTCCGTCGCTAACACCAATGGTATTAAAAATTAATCCCACTAAATCAGCTTTATTAACCCCATTTTTGACATCTTTTGCCAAATCATTCAAGTGCATATTACAGGTATTTCCTTCGTATCCCATACTGACAATTCCGACTTGTGCTTTTTTCAAATCTTCTTCTGTAAGTCCAATTCCGTACAACATGGCTTGAGCAGCTGGTTGAGTTACATCTTGAGTGATGGTTTTGCTGTATTTATTTAATTCCATTATTCTTTCAATTATTAATTAATTTGGCTTATAATTTTATACGATTGTTGACTGACCTATATGAACATTATCATTATTAAAATATAATAAGTCGTCTTTACTTAAAATAAAATTTGAAACGAAATTTCCAACTTCATTGGTTCCAAATTTTGAAATCGAACTCAAATCAACCGTTACAATTTTATGTTCGAATGCTTTTTCTACTGCTTCATATACTTTTTTAGCTTCTTCATTTAATCCAAAATGTTCTAATAACATAGCAGCTGCTAAAATTGAAGCGATTGGATTAGCTATATTTTTACCCTTTACTTCAGGATAAGAACCGTGAATAGGTTCAAAAAGTGCTTTTTCATTTCCTATAGAAACAGAGGCTAATAAACCACTTGAACTAGAAATTACACTAGCTTGATCTGATAAAATATCTCCAAACATATTCTCGGTCAAAATGACATCAAACTGTCTTGGATTCAGCATTAGCTGTTTTGCTGCGTTATCTACATAAAGATAATTCAGACTAACATCTGGGTAATCTTTAGCTACTTTTTGAACTACTTTTCTCCATAATCTTGAAGTTTCTAGCACATTTGCTTTGTCTACAAGAGTTACTTTTTTTCTGCGTTTTTGAGCTTCTTTAAATGCTAAATGCGAAATTCTACTAATTTGTTCTTCTGAATATTCATAAGAATCAGAAGCTATCGTTCCATCTGAATTGGTACTTTTCTCACCCACATAAACTCCACCCGAAAGTTCTCTATAAATAACAAAATCTACGTCTTTTATAATTTCTCTTTTTAACGGAGAAGAATCTAACAATGCTTCGTATGGCTTAATAGGTCTAATATTAGCAAATAAACCCAATTCATTTCTCAATTTTAATAATCCTTGTTCAGGTCGAATCTTCGCTTCGGGATTGTCATATTTTGGATCTCCAATAGCTCCAAACAAAACCGCATCCGTATTCAAACAAAGATTCAAAGTCTGATTTGGTAGCGCACTACCCGTTTTATCAATTGCTATCGCTCCTACATAAGCATCTTCAAAAACAAATTCGTGGTCATACACAACTGCGATGGCACTTAATGTTTTTTTTGCTTGTAGAATTACTTCTGGACCAATTCCGTCCCCAGCAAGAATAGCAATTTTTAAATTCATTTTGTTTTAAGTTATGCTTCTAAATTAACTCACTTTGAATTTGGCACGCTTCAATTATTTGATGAATATCAGTATCTAAAACTTCTTTTTTAATATCGGCAAACTTCAAAAACTCAACATACACAATATCTAACTGCACTTTTGTTAAATTATAGCCTACTTTTTTCGCTCTGTAAGCCAAAGCCGCTCTTCCGCTTCTTGCCGTTAGAATGATGGACGACTCATTGACTCCTACATCTAATGGATCCATAATTTCGTAGGTTTCTCTGTTTTTAATCACTCCATCTTGATGAATTCCAGAACTGTGAGCAAATGCATTAGCACCCACAATCGCTTTATTTGGCTGGACCATCATTCCCATACTTTCAGAAACCAATCGGCTCATTTCATTCAATTGTTGTGATTTTACATCTGTATATAAATTCAAATAAGGATGTTGTCTAAAAATCATAACCACTTCTTCAAGTGCTGTATTTCCTGCTCTTTCTCCAATTCCGTTGATCGTACATTCTATTTGTCTCGCTCCGTTGATAGCTCCCGCAATCGAATTGGCAGTAGCCATTCCTAAATCGTTGTGACAGTGACAAGAAATAGTAACATTTTCTATTCCTTTGACGTTTTCTTTTAAGTATTTTATTTTTTCACCATATTCACTTGGTAAACAATAGCCAGTAGTGTCTGGAATATTTAGTACTGTTGCACCTGATTTTATGACTTCTTCACAGACTCGTGCTAAAAAAGCATTGTCGGTTCTTCCTGCATCTTCAGCATAAAATTCTACATCTTCTACAAAAGTTTTAGCATACGAAACAGCATATTTGGCTCTTGTAATAATATCTTCCGGAGTAGTGTTTAACTTGAATCGAATATGAGAATCAGAAGTTCCGATTCCGGTATGAATTCTAGGTCTAACAGCATTTTTCAACGCATCGGCTGCAACATCAATATCATTTTTCACCGCTCTAGTTAAACCACAAACAGTAGCATTTTTTACAATTTTACTGATTTCATTAACAGAATTAAAATCGCCAGGGCTAGAAACAGGAAACCCTGCCTCAATAATATCAACGCCCATTTGGTCCAATCTTTCGGCAATAACCAACTTTTGATTGGTATCTAATTTACAACCTGGAACTTGTTCTCCATCTCTTAAAGTGGTATCAAAAATTTGGACTTTCTCTCTATTCATTTCAAAATATTTAATGTAATTTCACATCTTGAAACAAACTTAGATTTTATTGTTCTTATATAAAATTAGATTTTATTTATTATACTATATATAAATAAAGCAAAAAAATAGTAAGTTTCTCATTAACAATATTTTACACTTCTATATATTACAATGGCTAACCATCAAAAAGATTCGTTATTTGTGCTTATAAAATCTTTATCAAAGTCCGAAAAACGACAATTCAAGATTTTTGCTAGTCGATTAGAAACGAGTTCAAATACTAAGTTTATTGAATTATTCAATGTTTTAGACAAATCTGATTCTTATGACGAAAAAGCAATTTTGAAGAGTGGAATTATCAAAAAAGTACAATTATCAAATCTAAAATCTTATTTATACAAACAAATTTTAGTGAGTATTCGATTGAATATTCCGAGTCAAAACATTCGATATCAGTTGCGTGAACAAATTGATTTTGCAACCATTTTATACAACAAAGGATTGTATAAACAGAGTTTAAAAATTTTGGATAAAACTAAGCAACAGGCCATCGAAAACGACGAAAAATACATGGCGTATGAAATTGTAGAATTCGAAAAACTAATTGAATCCCAATACATTACCCGAAGTATTCAAGGTCGTGCCGACGAATTGGTGGTTCAGGCAAAAGAATTGAATTATAAAAATACCATTTCTAGCAAATTATCTAATCTTTCGTTGCAGTTGTATGGCATTATGCTAAAAACAGGCTATGTAAAAACAGATGAAGAACAGAAATATATTGATGATTATTTTGAGAAACACACCTCAAAACTAAACGAAACAAATTTTGGTTTTCGAGAAAAATACTGGTATTATAACGCCTATTTATGGAGAAGTTTTCTAGTGCAAGATTTCTTGTCTTGTTATAAATATGCACATAAATGGGTGACTCTTTTTTATGACAATAAAAATATGATTTACCTAAATCCGGTTTTTTTCTTGAAAGGAAACCATTATTTATTGGAGTCGTTATTCATGCTGAAATACAAATCTAATTTCAAGAAATACTTAGAACTACTAGAAGAAACAATCAATGACCCACAGTTTCCTGTTAATGACAATATAACTTCATTGTCGTTTTTATATTTGTATAATAACAAATTAAATTATCATATTCTGAAAGGCACTTTCACCGAAAGTGAATATTTGATTCCTGAAGTTTTAGAAAAAATTAAATTGCACAGCGATCATTTAGACGAACACCACGAAATGCTTTTTTACTATAAAATTGCATCGATTTATTTTGGAATAGAAAAATATGCGGAATCCATTTTCTATTTAGAAAAAATCATCAATAACAAAAACCTTTATGTTCGGGAGGATTTGGCCTGTTTTGCCCGATTGTTGTGTTTGATTGCTCATTACGAATCTGGAAAAGACTTTAATTTAGAAAGTCAGCTCAAAAGCACTTATACATTTCTAATAAAAATGAATGATTTACACGAAGTGCAAAAAGAAATTATTCGTTTTCTAAAAAAACTGAACTCCATTTATCCGAGTGATATTAAAAAAGAATTCATCCGAATGAAAGAGCGATTTATTGAGTTAGAAAAAAACAAATACGAAAAAAGAGCTTTTCTTTATCTAGACATCATTTCGTGGCTCGAAAGCAAAATCGAAAATCGAAAAATTAGCGATATTATAAAAGAAAAAGCGAAGTTGAATAATCGATAAAATTTGATTTTTGAATATCATGAATTTACAAGACCAATTAAAAAACCTTTTTCCAGAGCATGTTCCATCAAATGAACCTGAGGAAATTACTCAAGAAGACCATGCTCTTTTTATTCAAAAAGACCCCATGATTTGCAAATTCGAAAAGCGAAAAGGAAAAGCAACCACCATCATTGAAGGCTACGAAGGTTCAGATACTGATTTTAAAATTTTAGCCAAAGAAATTAAAACTAAACTAAGTGTTGGCGGTACTTTCAAAGATGATTCGATTATCATTCAAGGCGATTACCGTGATAAAATAATGCAAATACTCAAAGAAAAAGGGTTTAAAGTAAAACGGGTTGGTGGGTAATAGTTTAGAATGTAGATTTCAGATTTTAAACAGCAAATAATAAAATTACCACTCGATTTCTGTCTTTCCAACCGATTTTAAATAGGCATTCGTTTGGCTAAAATGTTTATTTCCAAACCATTTACCTTGATTGGCACTCATGGGCGACGGATGACCAGATTCCAAAACCAAATGTTTGTTTCGGTCAATTTTACTGCCTTTTTTTTGAGCAAAATTGCCCCAAAGCAGGAAAACTACATTTTCTTTTTCTTCCGAAATTTTCTGGATAGCAGCATCCGTAAACACATTCCATTTCAAGTGTTTATGACTATTGGGACTGTTTTTCCGAACCGAAAGAGAAGCATTCAAAAGTAACACACCTTGTTTTGCCCATCGCACTAAATTACCAGAACTGGGTAAAAAAACCGTATCTAAATCTTGATTAATTTCTCTAAAAATATTGCGTAACGAAGGCGGAATAGCAACATTTTCATTCACCGAAAAACACAAACCATTGGCTTCATCATCGCCGTGATATGGATCTTGACCAATAATAACGACTTTTAAATCCTCGAAGGAACAGGAATCAAATGCTGCAAAAAGTAATTCTTTGGAGGGAAAACAAATATTATTTTGGTATTCCTCATCCACAGCATTCATCAAATCATTGAAGTAAGGTTTTTGGATTTCATCGGATAGAATTGATTGCCAAGAAGGATTGAGATTAGGGAGCATAAAAATGACTTTGCTGTAAAGTTCGTAAAGTTTTTAGAAAGAGTCACTAGAAAATCGTTTTTGATTTTTATACTTTGTAACTTTGACTTTTGACATTAGACTTTCAATATATATATGATTTCCATTACCGAAAAAACATTACAAGATTTACAATTCCCCACTGTTCTCGAAACTCTTTCGGCTATTTGTAATACCTATATTGGCAAACAAAAAGCTTTAGAAATAACACCTTTCAAAGACAAAGAAACCTTGATGCAGACCTTGTTGCAAACCTCGGAATATGTTTCTTCGTTTCAGAACAACAATGCCATACCCAATCATGGTTTTGACGCTATCACGCACGAAATTAAATTTCTAGGTATCGAAGACAGTTTTCTGGAAGTGGGTAGTTTTAGGAAAATTGCTTCTATTTCGGCAACGGTTAATTTTTTATTGAATTATTTCAAAAAATTTGAAGATTATTATCCCAATCTGAATGCAAGAGCCTTACAAGTCGAATTGACTAAAGAAATCATTGCATCGGTTGACGAAGTGGTCGATAAATATGGAGAAATAAAAGACAATGCTTCGCCTGATTTATTGCATATTCGAAGAGAAATGAACACGGTTCGAGGCAAAGTAAACCAAAGTTTTGGCATCGCCTTAACGCAATACAATTCGCTCGGATATTTAGATGACATTAAAGAAAGTTTTGTTCAAAATCGCAGGGTTTTAGCAGTTTTAGCGATGTATCGCCGCAAGGTAAAAGGCTCGATTTTGGGCAGTTCCAAAACAGGAAGTATCGCTTATATCGAACCCGAAACTACCTTGAAATATTCGCGTGAACTAAGCAATTTAGAATACGAAGAAAAAGAGGA
>CAMAWK010000067.1 GCA_945861915.1 Flavobacterium psychrophilum
ATGTATTGCATATTTAGGACGTTAATTTTTTTTTATAAACAAGAAGCAACACTGTTACGAGTTGCTTTTTTTGCTATAATCGCGTTGCAAACGCTACGATTTGTCTTTTAATTTAGGTAGGCACTCGTCGCAGACGAGCACCAGGGGAAGTTTTGGTTTGTTAAGCCTTTTGATACACTAAATTCTTTAATGGCGAATTATTTCCAATATCAACTATTGGCTTTAAAACACAGTCATTTTCTTGTTTAGCAGAAAATTCTGCAATTAAATCGTCTATATAATCTTCTTCCTGTTGTGTTAATGCTGATAAAATAATTTTTATTTGTATATCTCCATTATCAATTATTTCAAAAGATATACTTTCAAAATTATCATTGATATTTCTACATATCGCATCGCAAAGATTACAAGCCTGATATCTCACTTCTACTTCTATCATAATACTTCAGCTTTTGAGAATAACAAATAATCCAACCATTTATAATATTGAGGGTGCCATTCTCCTTTACTCTCATTAAACTGTCCTTTCGTTAAATGCAGTTCCGTAATAGTAACATCAAAACTGGATAATCTTTCTTTAATGTTTTCTACTCTTCCCTGTGATAATGTAAATCCATCTAATAAAACTAATTGAATAAAAAGTTTCTTCCCATCTAAACTGTAACTTATGTCTAAAACATTCTTATCTGCTTTGATTAAAAAGCAATTTATCAAAGTGTACTTCAATTTGGTATAATCAATATTATATTCCATAAAATTAAGGTTTCCAAAGTGGGCTTGTAGGAACAACACTTGGACTTGTTGTACCCTTAATCATAAATACATTTGTTGGCTGTCCTGTTATACTTGCACCTAAATTAACATTAGTTCCTGTTACACCATTAACCCTATAAATTTGATGCCCTGCTTTTGAAATACCTAAAAATCTTGCATTCCCTGAATGTACTGCATCTAAAACAGCCTGTGCATCATCCAAACTATTTAAAAATCCACCACCTTGTTTTGCTGTTCCTGCAATGTGACGAGCTTGTTTTTGAACAGATATAATTTTGTTCAATCCATTTGTTACACCCTTAGTTGCGGTTGCTACACCTCCTCCTGTGCTTCCTAAATGATACGAACCCATCATAAAATCAGTCATAATTTCACGGTGTGCTATACCAATCATTGCGTAAGAATACGACTGTATTCCTTTTTTCTTATATATATTCGCAACATAATCAATATTAGTAGCACTCATTCCCAGCATACCTCCAAATACCTTTGCCTCAACATTTTTAGGTTTAGCTTTTCTAGTAATCACAACTGTTTCTAGTTCTGGTCCTATCATTGTATATTCAGGTGTAATTCCTAAAAAACTTCCAATAGAACTAAACATTCTACTAAGCCAACTTCCTGGAGGGTCAGGATCTCCTGATCCACTTGCAAACCCCCCATCAGGGTCAATCATATTAACGGGGTTGTTGCCCATCCCTAAATACGGACTTGCATATTGCCCATAAGGATCCGGACTCAACCACCTCCCAATTCGTCCATCCCAAAGCCTGAGCTGAAAAGCTTCCATACCCAGCTCGGTATCTACTTCCTGCCCTTGAAAGGCGTAACGGTAATTACTCATCGAGTTACGATAGGGTAGTTGCTCGCCAAAGGGGTAATAATCGGCAAATGATTTTATATCCGTTGCTCCTGTTATGTCATTTTTTTGTACTACCGCCCTAACATTGCCCAAATGATCCGTGATTTCATAAGAACTTGTGGCACTTAATCTATTGTAAACACCTAATCTACTCTGACCAAAGATAGGCAAATCTTTTTGGACAATAGGGCCAGTGTTCATTTTGTTGTAGATAGCCAAGGTATTCCCAGACAAATCTAAAACATAATAATCCGTGCTCATTAAGGTAAACAAACTAGTGCTGTAACTTTCTTTTCGGATGCGTTGGCCTCTTTCATTATAAAAGAATTTTACTAACACATTAGCTCCCTTGTTTACTTGTTTTACTAATCCTTGGGTGTTGTAAAAATAATTGATATCCTCTTGGTTATTACGGGTCAACTGCCCAATACTATTGTATGAATAGTTATCACCCGTTTGATTGCCAATATCATCTACTACCGCTATGTCTCCTGCAGCATCTTGAACTCTTTTCAACTGATTTGGTTTACTCGTATCATATACATAACTCAAATCATCCATAGTATTACTTCCGTTTTCAGTGTTTTTATTTCTTTTCAAACGAAGTATGTTTCCATTAGCATCATATTCTATTCCAGATTCTGCATAATCTGTTGAAGCAAAAGGGGTAGTAGTTTCAGGAACAATCTGCGCTCTAAAAGTACTTCCAGCTACTGCCTTTATGTTCATACCATTTGTAAAGATTATAGATTCACTTGCTGCAAGGGTTGCATTGGGATCGGCAACATAATCTATTGTGATCGTTTTTTGGGTTGTTGTACCAGCTCCCATACCATTAAATTCAGCATCGGTGAGCCAGTTGTTTTTGTTGTATTTATAGGTATATTGTACAGGGAGGGTGTTTGTTATAGTATTTTTGGTGTTCCAAGCGATTCCTTTTATATTGCCGTTAAACTGGTTAGTTCCACCCGTTACGTTTGAAAAATCGGACGAACGTAAGTAATCGTGGTCGTTATAACTAATACTCATTCCAAAAAAATCGTTAGTGTCTTTACCAGGGTCTTTAGTTGAGTCTCCAATAATTGGATGGTTAATACTTTTTAACTGTCCGTTGAGGTTGTACACATAATCAATCCCTTGCAAAGGTGTGCCATTAGTACCGGGTGCAATTTCTGTACGTTTTAAAGCTCCTGTTTCGTAATATTTGTAATTGGCGTGAGTTGTATAGATGCTATCATCGATAGACGTTTCTACTTTTTCAAGATTTTGATCTATTGTATTGTATGTATAACGGTGTATAAAACGCTCTCCATTAGTATATCGTTGAAAATATACTTTTGTAACGGCACTTGTTATGGGGTCATATTCATAATCTATGGTTTTTATTCCTAAACCCATATTGTTTTGAACCACCCATTTTACACGTCCATAAACATCATAACTATAATAAGTTGTTGCGTTTTCGTTTGCTGTCTTGGCAACGTTTCCTGCTAGAAAACTAGGGTTGGCATAACTACTATGAAGATTATTAGTTAAAAAGGCAATATCAGTCGATGCTAAATAATCGTAGGTGGTAAATTGTTTTTCACTACAGCTAGAATTTAGCAAACCATCTTCGTCAAAGCTCGTAGTAGGGTCGTCTATATTATCTACAATAATGTCTGAATTTGCAAATGTTAGTGCAACAGTGTGTGTAAACACCCCACTTTCTATTGGTCTTCCCAAATCATCATAATTGGTATAAGAGAATTCTTGAGGTACGGCGGATTTTTGTTTGCTGTTTTGCGAGAATCGAATTTGTCCATCTTTACGGTATTTAAACCGAGATTCTCCTTCGTCTGGACTTTCGGTATATACTAATTGTCCAAATGTATCGTAACTATACTTGGTTTCTATATGGTTTAATGGCTGTTTGCTTGATACTAGGCGTCCTGTGTAGTCATAATAGTTTAGACTATAATCATAATAATTATCCTTGTAGGTAATTGTAACTGGATTACTAGCTGGATTATAATTGTCTAAATTGGTAATGGCTACTCTATAAAAACCACTAGGTAAAGTAGGGGTAGAAATAGTAGTTAGCTGTTCAGTTATCAAATCATAGACTTCTAGGTTATATCCTAGATTATTACTAATAGTAAACCCTGTTATCCCTTGGGGTACGTGAATGTCTACATATCCTTGAGTGCTAATTGTCAAGGTGTTGTCATAGTTGTTAGTTCCGCCGACACGAGCTGTAGCTAAGGTTTTTCCATCGGTATCCGTAAAGAGTACCTGTTCGTTGTTATGAACGTCACGGGTTATGGTTTTCAAAATTTTTCTTGTAGGGGCTATGTAAGTCCCATCGTTAAATGCTCCTAATTGAGATAGTTCATGGCTCGCAGGCATGGTAAAACTATATCCCTGTTTCCATTCACCCGCTTGTTTATTTCCTCCAATAGTCTTTAGTACCGATCCTGGATTTAATTTGCTATAAATGCTTCGAGAAAAGGGATAGCTTGTAATGTCTTGGTTGCTGTTTCCAGCAAAAAAAGTGTCTGTATTTTTATTGCTATAGTACCATCCTATTGTATTTACTACTGTTCCTACGGCCTTAGGGTTTTCGGGTGTGGTTTCAAAATCAGCTGTATTGTAATGACCATTTTGGTCATCTACCATGAAGTCATTTGAGAAATTAAACCCACCATTGTAATTATTTATAGGGGCGCTGAGCGTGTTTAAAGCTGGACGCCCGAATGAATCGTATAGCGTTTGAGACGCCCATGTTCTATTAGTTTTTAAATCTACGGTTTGATTTTGAATCATTTTACCTAAATCATTAAAATAGGATATGCTATGAGATTTTACTGTTCCTGCAATATCTTTCGTTTCTGTTTCAACACTATTTTTATCTAGTGATGTCATAGCAAGAGTTTCACAACCATTATAATTTACAGAATAGGTGTTAGGACACTTATCAAGATTATTTACTACCGCATTAGGAAAAGGGATTGCACAACTATAAGTAGGTTGTGAGTTGTAATTTCCATATCCATCAAGATCATCGTCTGGATACCAGCTTAGTCCACACCCTGATTGTTTTATAGGAATAGCCATATAATAATTATCTGTAAACAATACAATATGCGATTCTCGTGCATACAAACTGGTATTTCTTTCTCTATTGAGGTTTAAAATTCTACCAGTAGTATCATAAGATATATTGACCTGCAACCAATTAGGAATATTTAATAAAGTCAAATTATTTGAATCACAATTTGTTCCCGTGTAAGTTGGACATGCAATAGTACTAAATTGAGTCTCTGCATTTAGAGTTAGAAAATTTGTATATTGTACTTGGGTTGCATAACCATATGGATAACTACTGACAGCACATCGTCCAGAAACAATAACACCTCTTTGCGCCACAAATAGCGTAAAATTTTTGTTCAATTGAGGAATAGTACAAATAATTTCAGCACTTCTATCAACAGTAGTATTTTCCCAACTTGCTGTTAAGTTAATATAATTGGAGTTAATCGAATAGTTAATGGTAAACCCATATGGTAAATTAGAAAAAGTCATCGTAAGGCCATTTGGAACGGCACATCCATTAAATTCAATTAGTCTACTTTCCGTATTTCCTGAAGGGGAAAAGGTTGTAAAGTTCATCACTGGATTAATTAATACGGGTTCACATTGTGCAAAAGTATTTAATGCTCCTAAGTAGCAAATTACTTGCAATACGATTATATGGATTAGTTTTTTCATAATTAATTCTTATAATGATACGTATTTTTACTTATTGGTTTAAAACCTCCTGAACCCTCTCCGCTAAAATCGGCCACTTCAGTATAGGTTTCTTCTAATCTTCCAGCAGCATCGTATTTAAAATGGGTACCTAAGCCATTATTGCCAACAATATAGGATAGTTCATCCCACTCGTTGTAAACATAGCCTGTTATACTAGATGCCATTGGATAGAGACGGAAATCATCTAAATCAATCTCCCCCGATACTGATACAATTGAAACTGTAGTTGTACTAGTAAGAATATCGATATATCCATTTAAGAGTACCCAGTTGTCTGCTTTAATAGTTTCGGAAGTGTTAAAATTTTGTATACTGTTTCCTATTTTAATCCTTGCATTGTTTTCTGTTCCTTTTCGAGCCCATACAGAAACTTTAAATTTTGATTTTATTCCTGTGCGAACTGAGTTTAGAGGCAATGTTACTTCAAATGCGTTTTGATTTTGTCCTATTCTCACAATACTTTTACCAGTATGTGCAGAACCAGCCCCTACATCTCCAACAACTAGATGCCCATTTGATTTTATTTGTCCATCAAAATAGCTAGAATTAGATGTTATATATTCTGCACTACTATAATACATTTCATTATAACTGGCATTGCCGGTTGCTATAACTTTAGAATCGTTGTCTCCCATTTTGGTGGAAGCAAAATTATTATTGATGTCTTTTATTTCTAAAGGAGCTGAATAATGATCATATAAAGTGACTTCTGAGGTTTGTCTCCATTTTGTTCCACCAATACCACTCCAGTAAAAACCATCATCTGTTGCTATATTATAATTAGTAAAGATGCCATTACTATCTAGAATACCATTCCAAATAAAAGTTTTGTGTTTTCTCCAAATATTTTCTTGGTTATTTGTAGGTGTGACTGAATTGCCTTCTATCGTTTTATAAGTCCAAATGTTACTCCATGTTGTAATGCCTACTCCAGTAACTTTCCAATCCCCTTCATCCAAAATATAGGAATACTCTGCAGCGGTTTGTGAAAGCATGTTTTTATAGGAGGTTATGCCTACTGACTTAGAACCCATTTCAGGATATTTATGAAAGGCTGGAATTATTTTTGTCTTGAATGTTTTGCCATCACTGGAAGTAAATACTTGTTCTTTAGAAACACCTGAAATTAAATCATAATCATTAAATAAGGTGGTATACGTATACCCATTTTTTTGCTCTGTTGATGATTTTATGATACTAGGATATTTTATTCGGGTTGTAGAATTGACAATCCATCGATCTAAAGTATTTGAATTATCGGTATAGTCAATTTCTTTATAACTTTGATAAGATTCTTGGGTAATACCCATATTATTAGGTAACTCGTCCATATTATAATAGGTACTATAAACTTTACTTAATAACTGATTTTCTGAATTTACAGTAGAAACTTCTAACAATTGCCCGAGAGCAGCAAAATTTTCTTTTATTGTGAAAGTGTTAATATCCACAGTTTTATTCTGAGAAGTATTAGTAAATGAAGTATTATTAGTTTTGAGAATCTCATAAAATGATCCGTATTTAATTTTGTCTGAAGACTTTTCTTTCATAATATTAAATCGATATTTCATTTTAGCTAGTGGTTCCACTCCTTCTTTATGAGAACTCATAGTTACATATTCATACATGACTCTTGGCGCAGGCAATTCGGAACTATATGGAAGTTCTTTCGCTATGTTTTGAGCAAAAGGTACATAAGAAATAAAGCCTATACCATCCTCATTCTGACCATACTTATAATCAGTGAAATATTTATTGGCTCCATCTGAAATACTTATTCTAGAAGTTCTTATGCCTCCTGACTTAAATACATCGTTTGGCGTTAAAGCTAAGGTTACTTTTATATTGTGATAATAAAAATCATCTCCACTATAGGCTATAGCTCTATTCACAGCAGCCATATCGCACCCAAAAACTCCTGATAATGAATTGCTTAAAGAACTACTTCTACCTAAGTAAGCATTAGCATCGAAGGTAACCTTGTATTTTCCTGCACCTAAATCATGCGTAATAGTTCCTGTAGAATTATATCTAAAAAAATAAAATAAATTATTAAAGCATGTAGCATCATAAGAAGAAACAGTTACTTTTTTATTTAATAAATTAGGATATGAGTTACTATTTCCAATTTCAATTATGACAGTTTTATTTGTTAAATCAGTAATACTTGTGTAAGTAGGTCTAGAACATTTAAATAAAACAGGATTCCTATCTGAAAATTCTAATTTATTAGTAACTAAACTTTTGCATTTATTGTATTCGTATTCTATCCCAATGGTACCACCTTGTGGGGTAGTAATCGTTTTTAATGATAAATCTTTAGCATCGTCTGTAAAATAGCCCCAACCATCATTTCTGTCAGATGTAGAAAATTTACCATCGTAATAATCAAATTGATAAGGAGGTATTACAGTAGTTCCAGATTTACCTTTGAAATTTACGCTTTTTAGTTTCAAACAATTTCTTGTTGATAAACTGTAATCATAATCAAAATCGATAACTTTTACAGCTTTTGGAATACAGCTAGACCAATTGTCTCCTGTATCGAGAACATTGTCATAGATATTATATTTCGCTTCTAAATTCTCTTTTACTATAGATCGATTGTATTTTATGTAAACACTTTGGTTTGTATCCGCTCCATAGGCTTTATCTACTGTGTTTTCTATATTTTTTAATAAAATAATTTTTTCTAAACGCAATTGATTTTGAGATGGTACAACAAATCTCCCATTAACGACTTCATTATTTTCTTTGTCATCAAGATGGTCTGCTGAATTATAACTCCACTCTGGAGATGCTGCATCTTGTCTTAGACCTTTTATGAATAAAGCAGTATGTGTTCTAGTCTTAATTTTATCTAAATAATACAGCTCTTTCCTGCCTCGGATCCATGTTTTTCTTTCTGGGCTATTTTCATCAAAAAAAGTTTCTTTTTTATAAGGATTTTTCCAAACAAAGGCTTCTGTCCATTTCCCATATTCAAAACTAGTCCAATACCCTAAATCACCATCTCCAGCAACACCATCTCCATTATCAATGTAATCAGGACCAGTAACGGCAGTTAACAGCCAATGGGTAGCAAAAGCCTCAAGCTGTCTTTTTTCAAAATAAGATTCTGATTCTGTAGGACTGTCCTCAATTACACCATAGGTTCGTGTTATAACTTCATGGTTATATACAGGCAGCGAATAATGGTAAGTCTTACCATCTATTGCTGTAACTTTGAATGCGCCAATACCATTACTAGGCGTTTTATTCCTATCAAAACCTGAAACGCTTGGCAGTAAAAAACCATTAATTTCTTTTAAATAATTATAATTATTGACAATATCATAGTTAGTGAAATATTCTATGAAATTGGATGTTTGTCTTCTTGGCTGATCATTAGTAACTACTCCTGAATCATAATAATTTAAAATATTTGAAGCGGTTGTAGAATTATTAAATAATGCAGGATCTACTTTAAGATAACTTGTTATTTCATTATCAAATTCAAATTGATGAGTACTGTAAAGATTAAATTTTAGGTTGGGAATAACCGAAATATTATAATTATTTGTAGGATACCTAAGGGCATAGCCTTCTTTGTTTTCTTTTCCGTCTAAACCAAACAAGGCGCCGTTTTTCCTTAAAACCGCAGACATACTTCCAGAAATTCCTTGAGCACTTACTGAAAATTTATCATACCCTGGGAATGTTATGTTATTTGTGCTTACTTCGGTTTTACTAGAAAGCTCATTTTCATATATTGAAATTTCATTAATATCCATGAAAGACATACCTCGGATATATTCTTTTGTTACTAATTCACCACCTATAACCTCAGATCTACTTCCTGTGATGTTTTTACGATAATTTTTAAAATAGATTGGTCCAGTAACAAAATTTTCGACATTTTTGCCCATCCAATATTTAAATTCTTGTTTTCCAAAACTAGCACTAAAAATACCAATGGGTGTTGGAATCATAATTGGAATCATCCAACTAGAAGTGGATGTAGCGTAATCCCCAACTGAAACTGAATTGTTAAAAGATACAAACATTCCAACTCCTGCTCCTCCATCTGTTTTATTTTTAGTTTTATTTGTGACCCCCCCACTAATTCCAACGCCACTCGAAGAAAGCGAAATGTCTAGGCTGGCTTTATTATCATTCCCAGTATTTGCACTTATACTTAAGGTTGTTGTTCCATTTGTGTTATATCCAATTGAAAACCCTTGTCCATTATTATCATAACCCGCATTAATCCCCACATCACCATTTGAATCATAACTAGCACCTAGTGTTAAACCACCGTTTGTTGTTATTCCTATTCCAATAGAAGCCCCATCTGTGCCAACCGTTAAATCAGCACCGACACTACCTCCTCCTTCCAATTTTACCCCTACACCAACACTGACATAACCTCCTAATGCTTGATTACTTCCCCAGTTAAATCCTAATCCAACTGAAGTAACTCCACAAGAATATCCAATAGATGCTGTATATCTTGTTTCTGTACGAGTTTTATCCCAAAAATACTCACTTAAAAGAGATGCGTTATAATCATCAGGATAGCCATTTATACTTCGATCTATAGCTCCAGGATTTACATTCCAACCCAATCCTGTCCATGAAGCATCTTGTTCTAATGCAATTCCTGCGTGATAAGATAATGCTATAGGATAGCCTCCTTCGGGACTTGGAACATTTAACAAAGGTAAAACATAACTGTACTGCCCAGTGATTAAATTAACCATGTCAGTGGCATCTACAGGTTCAAAACTAGCAGCTTCAGGTGATTTCGGTCCTTGAGCAAATATGCTATTTGTTACAAATCCTAATCCCAAAAGCAATAAAAAAATTAGCTTTTTATAGTTTTTTATTTGTTTTTTCTTAATCATTGTTCTAAAGTTTTGAAATGTAAAATATTGCAATCTAGTTTTAATTGGTGTTTATTCAAAGTTTTAATTGCGGTTCTTTTTTCAGTGCTTTTGTTTGGAGTTTAAATTTTACTTCTCCAGTATTAAAGCCTAAATCGGCAATGGTAAAGTTGAGATAGTCTTGACTCATGTACTTTGTATCTCTAGGATACACAATCATAATAGAGGTACTATTGCTCATGCCATACATTCTGGGATATATAAAATCTGCCATAGCCAGCGTGTCTTTTTCGGGAGTGTACAAGTGTATCTTCTCTTCCATACCAAAAGCCAAGTCGTTGACCATTTGCCCAAACTTCGCTTTGTCCTGTGCCACACTATTTAATAATTCTTGATTGTTCTTAGCCATAGATAAATTAAAATAAAGGTATTTGCTGTATTTTTCTCTTAGTTGTTGAACTAAAGTATCATTCTGTTTTTCGCCTAATTCTTGCTTTACCAACAAATCGGTTGGGCGGTATTGTAATTCATAGTCAACACCTTCAATTGTTTTTTTATAGTAATAGCCATTATCTTCATCTTGTATGTACTCATTGATTTCCTCCGAAGTATCAAATGTTTTACTACAAGAGAAAACGATCATTAAGGAAATTAAAGAAAAAAGACTATTTTTTACCTTCATATTCTTTGTTTAAACCTTTTAATACTTCTTGGGTTAAATCGGTCGATTCTTCTGCATACATAATGTTTCCCCCACCACTGGCTCCGAATATGATTTTGTAGCTATGATTCTTTCCGTATTCTTTGATGTAATCATTAATGTCGTTAATCACGGTTTGGGTTACTTTTTTGTCTTCTTCTTGTATTTTTTTCTGAATGGCTTCTTGGTAGCCATTGATTTGTTGTTGTTTGTTTTGTAA
>CAMAWK010000068.1 GCA_945861915.1 Flavobacterium psychrophilum
GAAAGAGCCAAACCACAATATTCTTATAAAGTTTCATTAGACGGAAAAACGCCTATTGATTTTGAATATCTTTTTAAGGATATGGATATCACCGATGGAATTAATTATGTTAATGAACAACGAGATTCTATTGGTATTGCTGCAATGACATTTGAAAATTCCGAAAGGATGAAAAATGTACCAGGAGTTACTTCGGTTAAACGATATGTTGAAAAAAGAGTGGAACCGGGTGTTTTTCCACATATCAACAAATGGAATCGGGATAATTACGGTCCAATCTACATTCCACAAGCTGGCAAATCGGTTGCTATCAATTATATGTCTTTGCCTTTTTATAGTCGTATAATTACTGAATATGAAAGCAACAAATTAGAGATTAAAGGCAGTGATATTTACATTAATGGAAAAAGAACGACTACCTATACCTTCAAACAAGATTACTATTGGATGATGGGAGACAACCGCCATAACTCGGAGGACAGTCGCTATTGGGGTTATGTTCCTGCCGATCACATCGTGGGGAAACCAGTATTTATTTGGATGAGTATTGATGGTATCAATGGTTCAATAAAACATTGGAAAATTCGTTGGAATCGTTTATTTACTACCGTGGGTGGCGATGGTCAACCGCAATCCTATTTCCAATGGTTTATGATTGTTTTAGTAAGTTATTTTGTTGGAGAGTATTTTTGGAAAAAGAGAAAAGAGAAAAATACCAATGTTTAAAATTGTTTAAAGTTTAAGGTTTAAAGTTAACGCAACAGCCTTAAACTTTAAACCTTAAACAATTTAAAGATGAAAACTCTACTCCATCCCACCTATTTTCCTTCTATCAGTCATTTTGTAGCAATGGTACAATCGGATAGGATTGTGTTTGAAATGGAAGATCATTTTCAAAAACAAACCAATCGGAACAGAACTTATATTTATAGTCCAAATGGAGTGCAACTTTTGAATATTCCAGTTAAACATTCAAAAGAAACGCATCAAAAAACTAAGGAAGTAAAAATTGAAACCGATTTCGATTGGCAAAAACAACATTTCAAATCACTAGAAGCTGGTTACAGAAGTTCTCCTTTTTTTGAATATTTCGAAGATGATATTCGTCCATTGTTTGAAAAAAAACATACTTTTTTGATGGATTTGAATTTGGAAGCGATCGAAATTATTGCCAAATGTTTACGAATGAAATTGGAATTTGAAAGCACTTCGGAATATTTTCATGAAGTCGATTCCCAGTCCATAATTGATTATCGAGGCTTGGCAAACGGAAAAAAAGACAGTTCGCAATTTGAACCCTACACTCAAGTTTTTGATGATAAACACGGTTTTTTGAACAACCTCAGCGTATTGGATTTGTTGTTTAACGAAGGAAAATATGCGATGGATTATTTGAGGAATCAGAGGATGTCTCTATAATCAATATCGTTAGAAATATATATTTGAGTCTGCTTTATTCGAATTGAAAGCTATCCAAATCAAAAAGCATACTCCCTTTTTCTGCTCCCACAAATTCAAGAAATAAAGCATGAACACCTTCTATGGTATCAATTTTACAAGAAAAAGTTTCATATTTTCTTAGTTTGTTTAAGGGATTAATTTCTAGCGATCCAATAATATTACCGGTGGGTGATCCAATCCTTAAATTAATAGTACCACCATTATATGAATGTATTTTCGCTTTAAATAGTGATACACCCGAACCGAAATCAATATATTTATAAACTGCTTCATCTCCATTTTTAATACTACAAACTGCTTCATTGTTTGTTTCAACAAGATTAATTCGGCAATAACCATTCAATAAGCAGGCTCTTTCTGCTTCAATTTTTGAAAAAGCATCTAATGGATTTCCAGCTCCTTGCGAAGTCATTTCCACTTCTTCAATAGTGCCATCAATATTAAAATGGATTGGTTCTACACAAGCCCTTCGCATTATTTTTGAGCCCTGCGAGGAACGATGGTAGAAAACATACCATTGATTTTTGAATTCGGCAATGGAACCATGATTATTCCAAGTTTCGGGATCGCAACCAAAATTGTCGATGACTACTCCTTTGTAGCTAAAAGGTCCTAGAGGTGAATTTGAAGTAGCATAACCAAGACTTGTTGGGCGACAATCACGACGACCTTCGTGTGCATAGAGTACGTAATAAATATTATTTCTTTTAAAAACAAAAGACCCTTCATGAAAATAATGTTCGTTAGTATTTAAAAGGTTTTCTTGAATACTTGTTTCATCCAACTCTGTCATATTTGACTTCAATTTTGCTCCTTTCAAATTCGATTGACCCCAATAATAATAAATCTGCCCATCGTCATCCACAAATACAGTTGGGTCTATTTCATTGTATTTTGTGGTATTGAGTTTTTTGGCATCTAAAAATGGCCCAAGTGGTGATTTAGCAACAGCTACTCCTTCGCTATATTTTTTGTCTGGTGTGCAGAAATAAAGATAAAACAAACCATCATGGTACATAGCATCAGGCGCAAACAATAACGCATCGGTTTCTTTTACAGCATCACTTTCTCCTTTCGATGAAAACACATTTTGTTTTAAGTCCCATTTTTTTAAATCAGCTGTGTACAGAACATCGTGATTATACGAACACCAATAGGTTGGAGATTCATCAGTTGAACCATAAATATATAATTTTCCGTCAGACCAAACTCGTGCTGTTGGATCTGCAATGTAGGTTCCAATAGGACAAATTGGATTTTGAGAATACCCAATAAAGGTTGAAAGTAATACACTAATTTGTAAAATTATTTTTTTCATGAATCAATTACTCCATCGTTAATTTTGCCATAATTGGAAAATGATCGGAATTTTCAAAATCAGAGAAACTTTCAAACTTTTTTACTTTCATAGTAGCATCGGCAAAAATATAATCGATTCTAGCGGGGTAATATTTAAATTTATAAGTAGCGCCAAAACCAGTACCTGCCTCTTCAAAACTGTCTTTTAAGCTCCCTTTTATATTTCGGTACACATACGAAAATGCACTGTTATTCATGTCGCCACAAATGATAATCGGAAAAGCACATTCTTTTTTATGTTCTTTTAAAATTTCGGCTTGTTGCTGTTGTTGTTTGAAAGCGATGCTCATTCGATTCAACAATTTTTGAGATTTTCCTTGATTGATGGCGTCAATATTTTCGTTAATTTCATTTACATCTGGCGAAATTTTAATCGATTGCAAATGCATATTATAGACTCTAATAATATCTTTTCCCTTTTTGATGTCGGCAAAAATGACATTGTTATTCGATTTTGGAAAAGGAATATTTCCTTGATTGATAATCGGAAATTTTGAAAATATTGCTTGTCCTGTTTTTATTTGATTTCCAGCAATCAAAACATATTGATGCGGATAGACTTTTAAATCGATATTTGCCGAATTCGAAAACTCTTGAATACAGAGTATATCCGGGTTTTTGTCGTTGATAAAAGAACGAATGTTGGTAGCTACATCGTCTCGATCTAACCATTTAAACACATTAAATAGACGCACATTATAACTCATAACTGTAAAATCTTTTTCGGTTTCGTCGGTTTCTTTATTTGGAAATTTATAGAATTTCGTAATAAAAGTAATTCCCATCAAGAGTACTAATCCCGATAAAATCATGCGTTTTTTGAGTTGCAATCCCCAATACAAGAAAAACAATCCGTTCAAAATAAAAAACAACGGCATAAACAAAGTAAGCACTGATAAAATCGGAAAAACTTTGGGTGCTAAAAATGGTAAAACATAAGCAATGAACGTGGATACAGTGAGTACTATATTCAGCAGAAAAATTATTTTGTTAAACCACGATAGTTTTTTCATTTTTATTGTTTTTTAAGTATTTAGCTTTCATTGACCCTAAAGCTTTTGTTACTAAATTAACCCATTTTTCGGATTTGCCAAATCATCCCAAATTCAAAACCATTTTTCCATTAAGCCAAATGCCCAAATCCGTTTTAGTAGCTGTTGGCGGGTAGCTGTTTTGGATTTTGGTTTTCTTAATTAATGCATTTTTAAGTTACTCAAACCAATCTTTGCCTTTTTCTAATCGTTCAAAAAAATCAGTAAATGAATTTC
This sequence comes from Flavobacterium psychrophilum, assembly GCA_945861915.1. Classification (GTDB taxonomy): domain Bacteria; phylum Bacteroidota; class Bacteroidia; order Flavobacteriales; family Flavobacteriaceae; genus Flavobacterium; species Flavobacterium psychrophilum_E. The sequence goes on from CAMAWK010000068.1 coordinate 4,089, forward strand.
CAATTTTAATGTGATATGTTTTGTCTAAATCAATAAAAGGAGACAATACTATTCGATATTCTCCATTTTCAAGATTTTCGATTGCAATAAATTCGGAACTCCCATTTACACCAATTGCAATTGTATTTTTTAGGTTTTCTATAATTTCAAATTCACTATTTATTTCCAAAATTTTATTAAAATCCCAAAGTCTAACAAATTCATTGCCGACAAAACTTTCGTTTTCTATATAATTCTCTGCGTAAAATTTGTAATCTTCGGGGAGTGAAAAGTTTATTTTATTTTCAACTTCTTCAATAGTTGTTTTTGGCTTTTCAGTTCTTTTCTGAAAACTATATTTAGCAAATATTTTTTCGATTTCGGACATAGATTATTATGATAAACTTCTGTTTTTCGTTAACGGTTTCCGCCAACTATTGGCTTGTGGCTTATAATCTTTATTTCCCCGATTGAAATAAAAAATCTTTTTCTTCTTTGGATAAACAGTCATAACCAGAACGACTTATTTTATCTAAAATTTCATCTATTTGCTGTTGTTTTTTGTCTTTTGTAATTATTTTAGATGCTGTTTTTGGGACTGGTTTTTTATAATTTCGATGAACTGTTTTTAGCGGAGTTTTGCTTGATTTTGAAACTAAATTATTGAAAAATTCTGTAAAATTCGAAACTATTTTACTCAAGTCTGTTCCGTTTTCTAATAGTTTAATATAAATAAATCCAAAAAAAGCACCAGCTAAATGCGCAATATGTCCGCCAGAATTATCCATTCTGATTTGCATTAAATCAATCACTAAAATGACGACAGTTATATACCACAATTTTACATTTCCGATTAATAATAATCGAACATTCATCAGCGGACTGTAAGTGGTGGTAGCAACTAAAATAGCCATGATCGCTGCTGATGCTCCAACAATCGAGGAACTCATCCCCAACAAACTATATCCAATTATAAACACAATTCCTGCAAAAATAGCACTCAAAATATACAAACCCAACCATTGTTTTTGGTTGAAAAAAGTGAGAAATAAGTTGCTTGAAAAATGCAAAACCATCATATTGAAAAATATATGCCCAATTCCATCATGAAAAAAAGCATAGGTTAGAACCGTCCAAGGTTTGTAGATTGCTGTTTTTGCATCTGAAGAAAGCGCAATCCAATTGGGAAAATCAAACGCACCCACATCAAATCGATAAAAAAACAAAAGCGAAACCAAAAACAAAGCGATATTCCAAAAAATTACTTTTATGGCAATTCCTCCAAATTTGTATTGCAGTTTGATGTCGTTTAAAATGCTATTCATTGGTAAGTTTAATGTTTAAAAGTTTAAGAGTTTAAAGGTTTAATCTAAAATCTGCAATCTGAATTCTGCAATTTGGGTTCAATTCCACCTATTTTTAGTAAACTCATTTTTTTTCCAAAACCACATCATTAGAAATCCAGTTAATGCGCCACCCACATGAGCAAAATGTGCTATACCAGTACTTCCAGCACCAAAAACCGAACCTCCCTCGAATCCTAAAAATAAATCGACTGCTAATATTCCTGGCACAAAATATTTTGCTTTAATTGGCACGGGTATAAATAACAAGGCTAATTCTGCATTAGGCATCATAAATGCAAAAGCAACTAATAAACCATAAATTGCTCCCGATGCACCAACTACAGTAGTTTTCGAAATGGCTGACGCTTCGTTAAGACTGTTAAATTGTTCCTGTGTACATTTTGCTTTTTCTAAAATGGTATTTATTTCTCCCGCCATCATTTTGCCGTTACCATCAAAAAGAGTACTTAATTCGGTATTTAGTATTAGCTGTAATTCTGATGATGATAGTTTCATATTAGAAACTTCGGATAGCAAAGAATGAATTTCATAATAATTGACCCCAACATGCAAAAGTGCCGCACCCAAACCGCATGAAATATAAAAAAACAAGAATTTTTTACCACCCCAAAAGTGTTCTAGTGCAGAGCCAAAAGAATATAAGGCTAGCATGTTAAATAAAAGATGAGAAATATTCGGGAAAGGTGCATGCATAAACATATGAGTCAGTAATTGCCAACCTTTAAAACTATCGCTTTCTGGGTAAAACAACGCTAAATAATCATAGGATACAGGCACTAATTGCGAACCAATAAAAAAAATAATATTGATAATTAATAATTGCTTCACTGTGGGAGTTATATTCATCATAAGGCAAATTTTCTGTCTAAATCTTCTACACGCAAAGTGATAAAAGTGGGTTTTTGAAAAGGGGAAACTGTGGGTTCTTTACAAGCAAAAAGACCGTTTATAATATTTTCTTGTTCGTTTTGGGTTAAATAAGTACCTGTTTTTATGGCTAAACTTTTCGCCATCGATTTGGCAATCGTATCGTTTTGACTGAAATTACTTTCTGGAAAACCATCTTGTAAATCGCTGCATAATTTTTCTAAAACCACCGAAACTTGACTTTCGGTAATAGCAATTGGTAATCCAGAAATCACTACGCTCTCTCCATTTGTTTCTTCGAAAACAAAACCAGTATTAATTAAGGAGGGTTTTAATTCTTCGATTAATTGCATTTCAGTTTTAGAAAAATACAAATTCAACGGAAACAATAACTGCTGACTCGATCCGAAATTCAGGGTAATATTCGACAGGAATTGTTCGTACAAAATACGTTGGTGTGCTCGATGTTGATCCACAATAATCATCCCAGATTTTATTGGATTGACGATGTATTTTTTGTGAATTTGATGTGTTTTATGTATCAATTGTTCTACTTCTTCACTTTCGAATAAAGAAGTTTTTACTTCATTTGTTTCAAAAGAAAAAGGATCTAATTCTGCGGTATCTGTATTCAAACCCACATACAAACTTTCCCAACTGGGCGAAACTTCCTGTTTTCTATAGGAGCTTCCATTTGAATTTGAAGATGTTTTTTCTTCCCTAGCAAACGGATTAAAATTTCCGTCTACTTGAATGGTTGGAGTCGATGCTTCTTGATTTTTATAGTGATACGGAGTGTCTAAATTGGCATCACGTTCAAAATCTAAAATAGGAGCAATGTTAAACTGACCCAAACTGTGTTTGATAGTTGCTCGAATAATAGCGTATAAAGCCGATTCGTCGTCAAATTTAATTTCAGTTTTTGTAGGGTGAATGTTAATGTCAATAGTATTGGGCGGCACTTGAAGACTTAAAAAATAACTTGGTTGCGAACCATCTTTCAATAATCCGTCATAGGCAGCAATTACTGCGTGGTGCAAATAGCCACTTTTTATATAGCGATCGTTGACAAAGAAAAACTGTTCGCTGCGATTTTTTTTGGCAAATTCGGGTTTGCCCACAAAACCTTGAACGGTCACTATTTCGGTTTCTTCTTGAACAGGAACTAATTTTTCATTAGTTTTTCCAGAAAAAATGCCTACAATTCGTTGTTTCAAATTCGAAGGAGGCAAATTAAACATTTCACTTCCGTTGTGATAAAAAGTGAAGTAAATATTGGGGTGAGCCAATGCCACTCGCTGAAATTCATCAATTACATGGCGGTATTCGACCGTATCCGATTTCAAGAAATTACGACGTGCTGGAATATTGAAAAATAAATTTTTGACAGCAAACGAAGTCCCTTTTGGTAAAACACCCACTTCTTGTGAAATAAATTTACTGCCTTCGATGATAATGTGCGTGCCCAATTCGTCTTGATCTTGCTTGGTTTTCATTTCCACATGAGCAATGGCGGCGATGGATGCGAGAGCTTCCCCACGAAACCCTTTGGTGTGCAAAGAAAACAAATCTTCGGCATGGCGAATTTTAGACGTGGCATGGCGTTCAAAACACAAACGAGCATCGGTAACATTCATTCCCAATCCATTATCGATTACTTGAACTAATGATTTTCCAGCATCTTTTATAATTAATTTAATATCAGTAGCACGAGCATCAACTGCATTTTCTAGTAATTCCTTCACAACAGAAGCAGGTCGTTGTACGACTTCTCCAGCTGCAATTTGATTGGCAACATGATCAGGAAGTAATTGAATGATACTGGACATTTTTAATTTTAGATTGTGGATTTCAGATTTTTTTATGCTAAACCCAAAGTTCACAAATTTATGAATTTTCTGTGGGGATTTATCACTAAAAGAACATTACAATTAATTAATATGATTTTCTGAATTTTAGGACAAATAATTTTATATTTATTAAAAATCCAGTTAGCCAAAAAGGGAAAATAGAGTAGGCATTTAAATCAAATTAATTATGAAAAAATTTAAAGTTATTTATGTGCTACTATTTGTAGTAACATTAGTATTTTCTGGATGTAGTAAAGATGAGGAGACTGATAATTCAGATTTAAAGGCTACGGTGTCAACAGAAGCGTTATTGAATAAAATACCAGAGAGTTTAGGAGAAAATTCTCCCGAAACTTCTTATGAAATCCAAAGTATGATTTCAAATATGATGATCACTGAGGGATTTATAAATTCAAGATCTTCGGCAAGAGTTTCAGGAAGAACTTCTAGAACAAATGGTGAAACTTGGACTGACGGTCAATATACTGTAACCTATTCAGAAGATTCGAATGCGACTCAGTATCTTTTTAGTTATATAGTTAAACAAAATAATACGGTTATTTATACAATTGATGGGTGGGTTAATAAAAATGGTTCTGCAGGACATTGGGATTTAAGTTTGTTATACGGAATTTCAGATGATGATGGTTTATTTATCATCGATTTTGATTGGACAAAAAACAGTTCAAACGATTATTATTTAGATATGGTTATTGATTATGGTGATGTAACATCACGTTTAGAAGCAAACATCTATAATAATGGTTCTGGTAACCTAAGTAGTTATTATGATGGTGTATTAGAATTTAAATCAACATGGAAAGCTGATGGATCTGGATCTTATACTGATTATTCTTCAACTCCGGCTGAAACATATACCTACTAAAAAATTTCATAAAACAAAAAAAAACCGCCAATTTTTTTCATTTGAAAAATTGGCGGTTTTTTTATTTAATACTGAAGTGAATTTTAAAAAATGATTTTGAAAAAATCTAGAATTTATTCCTCCAACAAAGGCAATCCCTCAATTTGAAAAGTACCGGACGATAGTAAAGTTTGATTTTTCATTTGGTGACTAATAGTTGCTTGTTGTCTCAAATAGGCCATTTTTATGGCTGCAATCGCTGCTTCGGTTCCTTTATTTCCATGAATTCCTCCACTTCTATCAATAGATTGTTGCATGGTGTTATCAGTGAGAACACAAAAAATAACAGGAATATCGGTTTGAACATTCAAATCTTTAATGCCTTGTGTTACGCCTTCGCACACAAAATCAAAATGTTTGGTTTGTCCTTGAATGACACAGCCAATGGCTATGACCGCATCGACACTTTGCGTTTGTAGCATTTTTTTTGCACCATAAATTAACTCAAAACTGCCTGGTACATTCCAACGAATGATATGTTCAGCAGGCACTTCATTTTCTAAAAAACCAGTGATGGCTCCGTTAAAAAGTCCTTCGGTAATGGTGTCATTCCATTCAGAAACAACAATCCCAAACCGAAAATTTTTCGCGTTTGGGATTGAGTTTTTATCGTATTCGGATAAGTTTTTGTTGATAGTTGCCATCTTGATTCAGATTGCAGATTTCAGATTTCAGTATTTAGATTTTAATCTACTATCAAAAATCTGAAATCTAAAATTAATTACTGCGCCAATCCGATTAGTACATCAATAGATGCTGCTTCTGGAGTTGAGGAAAAGTTATCTTTAATATCGGTGAAATATTTAAGTGCATCTACCTTGTTTCCTAATGCCAAAGCTGTTTTTCCAGCTTTTAATAAAAAACGAGGAGTGGTAAATTCATTCTTATTTGATTCTGCTGCAGCCAAATAATTTTCAAGTGCTTCGTTTGCTTGTTTCTTTTGTGAATAAGCATCTCCAATTGCTCCTTTTGCAAGTGCAGTTAAAATAGCATCTTCGGATTTGAATTTTCCTAAATAATCAATCGCTTCGTCATATTTTCCAGTATTAAGGTAAGCAATACCAGCATAATAATTAGCTAAATTCCCAGCATCGGTTCCTGAATATTTATCGGCTAGTTCAACAAAACCAATCGATTTTTTATCTCCTTTTAAAGCTAAAGCGAATAATGAATCGCTTGAAGTACCATCTACTGCTTTTTGAAAATTTTGTTGTGCTTGAAACATTTCGTTTACAGCCTCTTCTTGTTGAGGGGCTACAACAAATTTTTGATAAGCCAAATATCCAACAGTTACAAGTGCAATTGCACCTACAATTCCAATGATTATTTTTTGATTTTTTGCAATAAAATCCTCTGTTTTTGAGGCTGTATTGTCTAAAGCTGAAAATACACCAGCGGTTGTACTGCTTTTTTCTAATTCAACTATATCTGAGTTTGTATTTTCTACAACTTCTTTTACTTCTTTTTCTTTTGGTGCTTTATATCCTCTTTTATTATAAGTAGCCATTTCATTTATTTTAGTGAGTGGCAAAAATATAATTTTTATTCAAATCTAAAACCACTTTTATCGATATTTTTCAATAATTTGCGCCCACCTAACCAAAACAGGTAGGATATCAATCCCAGCAAGACTTTTCAATGCATTTAAAAAAAATAACTTTATTTAATTATAAAAATTTTTCTGAAACCAATTTCGAATTTGTAGACAAAATAAATTGTTTTGTGGGCAAAAACGGAATAGGAAAAACAAATGTTTTAGATGCTATTTATCATTTGTCAAATGGTAAAAGTTATTTTAATCCACAGGCGGTTCAAAATATTAAACATGGAGAGGAATTTTTTGTTATTGATGGCGAATTCGACATCAACGAGAGAAATGAATTGATAACTTGTAGTCTCAAAAAAGGGCAAAAAAAAGTACTGAAACGCAATGGAAAAGTGTATGATAAATTTTCCGAACACATAGGATTTATTCCTTTAGTTATCATTTCACCCGCCGACAGAGATTTAATTGTAGAAGGAAGCGAAACCAGACGAAAATTTATGGATAGCGTTATTTCGCAATTGGATTCCAATTATCTGA
>CAMAWK010000069.1 GCA_945861915.1 Flavobacterium psychrophilum
CGTGGCGGAAAAGGAGGATTAGGAAACTGGCATTTTAGAAGTTCAACCAATCAAACGCCACGCTACTCTCAGCCCGGTTTGCCGGGTGTAGAAATGGATGTGGTTTTAGAACTCAAAGTACTAGCCGATGTTGGTTTAGTAGGTTTTCCGAATGCCGGTAAATCCACTTTATTGTCAGTACTAACATCCGCAAAACCTAAGATTGCTGATTATCCCTTTACTACCTTAAAACCCAATCTCGGAATTGTAGCGTATCGTGATTTTCAATCGTTTGTGATTGCAGATATTCCTGGAATTATTGAAGGTGCAGCCGAAGGGAAAGGGTTAGGACATTATTTTTTACGCCATATCGAACGCAATTCTACTTTGTTGTTTTTGGTTCCAGTGGATGCCGATGATATCAAAGGCGAATATGATATTTTGGTCAACGAATTAACAAAATACAATCCTGAAATGTTAGACAAAGAACGTCTGCTTGTCATTTCAAAATGTGATATGCTAGACGACGAACTTAAATCAGAATTGAAAATACAGCTAGATCAAGATTTTAATGGAATTCCCTATTTGTTTATTTCCTCAGTCGCTCAACAAGGATTGTCGGAATTGAAGGACACACTTTGGAAAATGCTAAATGAATAGTTTTATTACTTCTCGTTATACGTATCAAACAATAATTGCAGGGTTTCTGGGATGTTATTGGCTTGCATCTTTGGATAACTGATGTTCATATTCAACCAATTTTCTATAATTGTATCAAAATCTCTCCCAACTTCATACCTCACATGAACTCCCATTCGCTTCAAAGCTTCGGCGTTACATTCTTGTTCATAATGATTTTGAATTGGAATACTCAATATTTTTTTACCAAGATATAAAGCCTCAGCAGGAGTTTCAAATCCACCACCTGTAATAATTCCATGACAAGAAATTAAACTTTCGTTGAAGAATTTCTGATTCACCGGAAAATAAGTAATATTTCCATCAGTATACTTAAATTCTACATCATTTAAAAACCAATGAAATTCTACATCTTTTACTTTTTTAAATGCTTTTTCTAAGCATTCTTTATTGAATGAAGGCAAATATACTGAGATATGTTTCAGGTCTTGAGGTGTTGATTCCACAATTTCATCTTTGATAATTGGCGGATAAATAAAAGAATCGTATTTTTCGAAATGCAAACCAATATGTTTGGGAGATGATGCATAATGTTTAAGAATTAATTCTCCCATCCTATTTTTTTTCGCTGGTCTTGGGGTTGCCTTAGAAACAAAACTGGCTTGATGTCCAAATTGAATCGAATGCACTTTTTGCAATTGACAAGCTAGTGAAGTAACTGATTCAAAGTCATTTATAATGACATCGTAATTTTTTAGAGGTAGCGATTTAGCCTCTTTGTACAATTGAAGTGGTTTGATGTTTTTGGCAATATCCCAATAATCCAAACCGCCACATTTGCTGTAGTGCAAGCTACAACCTTCACTTTTAAACTTTACAGGTAAATCAATATTTAAACTGGCATTATTACCACTCAAAAAGAAATCGACAGTTCCGTATTTTTGTAAATAGGGATATAGTTGCATCGCTCTACTGATATGACCGTTTCCAGTGGCTTGAATTGCGTAAAATATTTTCATTTGTTAGGATAAGATTTTAGAAACAATATCATCTACGATTATTTCTTCTTTGTTTTCTTGTTTTAAATAATCTGATTTTTTGTATTGGTAAATCTTCCATTTTTCATTTTTGTATTCAAGAGCGGTTAGATTTTCTATCCAATCGCCACTATTTAAATACAAGACTTGACCGTGTTCGTTTTTTACTTCTTTTATTTGAGGTTTATGAATGTGTCCACAAACAACGTAACTGTATTTTTTTTCGATAGCGATTTCGGCGGCAGTAGTTTCAAAATTCGAAATGAATGAAACCGCTTGTTTTACACTGTCTTTAATCGTTTTAGAAAAACTTCGTTTCTCTTTTCCCAATGCAACGAATATCCAATTGATTAGACTATTAATTAAAATTAATAAATCGTACCCTTTTCCGCCTAATTTGGCTAAAATTTTCGCATATCCATTTGTTGATGAATCGAAAACATCACCATGGAAAATCCAGGTTTTTTTTCCGTCTAAATCCAAAACTAATTTATCAACTAATTCAAGATTCCCTAAAACAAAATCAGAATATTTTCGCAATGCTTCATCGTGATTTCCAGTAATATATATTACACGAGTTCCCTGATTAGACATTTTTATAATATAACGTAAAATTTCCATGTGGTCTTTAGGAAAATAGCGTTTACTAAAACTCCACATGTCAATAATATCTCCGTTTAAAACTAAGGTTTCGGGCTGGATGGATTTCAAATACTGTAGTAATTCTTTGGCTTGACAACCATAAGTCCCTAAATGAACATCACTAATGACCACTAAAGGAATTTTTCTTTTTCTTTTCATTGAAAGTTTTTACAAACATAATAGTGTAATGTTATGTTATTGTTTCTTTTGTATTAAGATTTGTTTCTTTTTTTAACATTAAATTTATGTATCTAATCATTTAAAATTTCTCTATTTTTGAAAAATGAAACAATTATTTTTCTTTTTTCTAGTATTTCCATTCGTTGTTTGGTCTCAATCAGATTTTGAAAAGGGAGAAAAGCTATTTGGAGAAGCCAAATTCAAACAAGCACAGGTTTTATTTGAAAGTTATTTAAAATCGAATAGCAATCATATAAAAACAATTGAATATTTGGGTGACACTGCCAGTCATAACAGTTCATGGGAAAATGCTGTTTTCTACTATAGAAAGCTAAAAGATTTAAAGCCAAACGAAGCTAATTATTACTACAAATATGGTGGTGCACTAGGGATGAAAGCCACGCAAGTCAATAAGTTCAGGGCGCTTGGAATGATTGGTGAAATAAGAGGCTCTTTCGAAAAAGCCATTGTATTAAATCCTAAACACATCGAAGCGCGTTGGGCATTAGTGATGTATTATATTCAATTGCCTGGAATTATTGGCGGCAGCGAAGCAAAAGCAATTAAATATTCAAATGAGCTATTAAAATTATCTCCAATTGATGGCTATTTATCCAAAGGTCAAATTTTTGAATACTTTAAAAAATATGCTTTAGCAGAAGAGCAATACAAAAAAGCGATTGCGGCAGGGAGTACCAAAAAAGGTACACAATTGTTAGCCAACTTACAAAAAAACAAATTGAAAAAAACTTCTGACGACAGTATTTCTGATTTTGTTGATAATATAATAAAAAAATAAAACAGACGTATGAATCCTATTCATGAAAATAACGAAATAAATTCTTCAAAGCAAGCAAAAAGACTTCACTTTATTGCCATCGGTGGTAGTGCCATGCATAATTTAGCTTTAGCACTTCACAATAAAGGTTATCAAGTGACGGGGAGTGACGATGCTATTTTTGAACCATCAAAAAGTCGATTACAAAAAAAAGGAATTTTACCTCTAGAAATGGGTTGGTTTCCCGAAAAAATAACTACCGATATAGAAGCAGTGATTCTCGGAATGCATGCTAAAGCCGATAACCCAGAGTTGATAAAAGCACAGGAATTAGGTTTAAAGATATATTCGTATCCCGAATATTTATATGAACAATCCAAGTATAAAACCCGCGTCGTTATTGGTGGTTCGCATGGGAAAACTACTATTACATCTATGATTTTGCATGTGATGCATTACCACAATATCGAAGTCGATTATATGGTAGGTGCACAATTAGAAGGTTTTGACACCATGGTTCATTTGACTGAAAAGAATGATTTTATAGTTTTAGAAGGCGACGAATACTTGTCTTCTCCAATCGATAGAAGACCTAAATTTCATTTGTATCAGCCTAATATCGCTTTGATTTCGGGGATTGCTTGGGATCACATCAATGTTTTTCCTACCTATGATTTTTATGTAGAACAGTTCGATATTTTTATTGAAAAAATTACTAATGGTGGAATTTTAGTTTATAATGAAGACGATTCTGAAGTAAAACGTGTTGCAGAAGCTGCTATAAATCCTATTAGAAAAATTCCATATTCAACACCCAAATACGAGGTAAAAGACGGAATCACACTTTTAGAAACTCCAGAGGGTGCCATGCCAATTGAGGTTTTTGGCGGACATAATTTGAATAATTTGGCTGGAGCCAAATGGATATGTCAAAATATGGGGGTAGACGAAGCCGATTTTTATGAAGCCATCGCCAGTTTTAAAGGCGCCTCCAAACGCTTAGAAAAAATTGCCGAAAGCAAAACCAAAGTAGCCTACAAAGATTTTGCTCATTCGCCAAGTAAAGTAGCGGCTACTACAAAAGCGGTAAAAGAACAATATCCTAACCGAACTTTGGTCGCTTGTTTGGAGTTGCATACTTACAGTAGTTTGAATGCCGAATTTCTAAAAGAATACGAGGGAGCATTAGAATATGCTGATGTTGCCGTGGTTTTTTATTCCCCCGATGCGGTAAAAATCAAGCAACTCGATGAAGTAACTTATGAGCAAATTGCACAATCATTCAACCGAAAAGATTTAATTATTTATACGAATCCTGCCGAGTTTAAAACGTTTTTATTCAATAAGAATTTTGAAAACGCAGCTTTATTATTGATGAGTTCAGGAAATTACGGGGGATTGAATTTTGATGAGGTTAAAGGGTTGATAGAGTAATTTTTAGTCTATTTTATTTCCAATATTTAAAATGTCCCACAATAGTATAACTGAATAAACAATCTTCTAAAATTTGTCCGCCTCCTACATTGTGTACAATAAGGTTTCGTTTGCCGTCAGCAGATTTATGGTTAGTTACAATACCTATATGTGGAAGTTTACCATTAATCATCCAAGTTACGATTTCTCCAGTTTTGTATTCATTGGCATTTTTTGAAATTGTTAATTTTTTTCCTTTTCTTTCAAAGAAAACCTCGAGATTTGGAACTCTTCGGTGATCAATATTAGAGTCTGTTTTGGTCATACCCCATTTTTTTAGGTTTGGATATAACGAAAAATGTGATTTCATATCTTCGTGAACTTCTTTTTGTAAATCAATACCTAATTTTCGATAGACTCGAATAATTACATCAGTACAAACACCCTTGTTTTTTGGAACATCTCCATTTGGATATTTTATGCCAAAATAAGAAGGATCGTAAATTATATTTGGATTTATAATTGAAATTGCTGAATCGGAAAGTTGGATTGCAAATTGCTTGTTTATGGATTGTAATTGTCCTTTAGATTCAGTAGTTGCGGACAAAATAACAAATAAGAATAAATAAATTGACTTCATATTTTTAACTTTAATCAAAATAACGTTATTTTTACTTTTGTAGTATAATAATTTAAAAATAAGAGTATTTGAAACAAACTAATTTTCCGATAACGAACTGGTCCGATGACGATAAACCTCGCGAAAAGCTGATGCTTAAAGGCAAAATAGCTTTGAGCGATGCTGAACTGATTGCTATTTTGATTGGTTCAGGAAGTCGAAGCGAATCGGCGGTGGAGTTAAGTAAGCGAATATTGGCGAGTGTTGACAATAATTTAAATGCTTTAGGAAAATTGTCAATTCAGCAATTGATGAATTTCAAAGGAATCGGGGAGGCAAAGGCTATTTCGATACTAGCTGCGATGGAATTAGGAAGGCGGAGAAGAGCAGAAGAAGCAGTAGAATTAAAAAAAATAACTTCTAGCAAAGCTACTTTCGAATTAATGCAACCAATTATTGGTGAACTTCCGCACGAGGAATTTTGGGTTTTGTATTTGAATAATTCTAATAAAGTATTGTCAAAATCGCAACAAGGCAAAGGTGGCATAACTGGAACTTTAGTCGATGTGCGGTTGGTTTTTAAAACAGCTTTCGAGTTAGGAGCAACCTCGTTAATATTATGTCACAATCATCCTTCGGGGAATTTGAAACCAAGTGAAGCCGATAAAAAATTGACTCAAAAATTGAAAATTGCTGGTAAAAATCTCGAAATTCAGGTTTTAGATCATATAATAATTACCGAAAATGGCTATTTTAGCTTTGCAGACGAAGATATTTTATGATTTTGAAAACAGCAATCACAAATATAACCGATGTTTTTTTTGATTTAGATCACACGTTGTGGGATTTTGAAAAAAACTCGGCATTGGCATTTGAATTTATTTTCGAAAAACACCAAATTAACATTGATTTAGACCGTTTTTTACAAATATATGTTCCCATCAATTTGAAATATTGGGAACTATATCGAAAGGACGAAATTGATCATGTAACAATGCGTTATCAGCGACTTAGAGAGGCTTTCGATATTTTTAAATTTGAAATCGAAGATGCTTTAATAAATATTTTATCTCAAGAATACATTTATTATTTGCCTAAAAATAATCATCTTATTGAAGGAGCAATTGAGGTTTTAGAGTATTTAAAGCCCAAGTATAATTTGCATATTATCACAAATGGTTTTGCTGAAATTCAAAATAATAAATTAGAAAATTCAAAGAGTATCGATTATTTTAAAACTATAACAAATTCTGACTTGGCAGGAGTGAAAAAACCAAATCCTATTATTTTTGAGTATGCATTAGAACTAGCAAAAACAAGAAGAGGAAATAGTATTATGATTGGCGATTGTATCGAAGCCGATGTTCAAGGGGCATTAGATGCAGGATTAGACGCCATTTTTTTTAACCAAAAAAATCAAAAAATTAATCAAAAAATTAAGCAAATCAAACATTTGTTAGAGTTAAAAAAACACCTTTAAAAATGAAAAAATTTATTATTTTCTTATTGTTTTTATTCGGAATTAATTCTTTATCGCAATCGGTATATGATTATAAAGCAGTAATTATTCCGTTGAAATATGATTTTCAAAAGGAGCAAAATCAATTTAGACTTCAGACTTTAATTAAAATCAATTTGCAAAAATCAGGTTTTCAGGCTTTTTATAGCAATGAAGCTATTCCGAATGAAATGAATGACCGTTGTAAATTATTGACTCTCGATTTGATAAAAGAAAGTAGTTTTTTAATTACCAAATTGTTTATTGTTTTTAGGGATTGTTCTGGAGTTGAAATTTTTAAATCTGAGGCAGGTAAAAGTCGAGAAAAAGAGTTTGATAAAGCATATAAGGAAGCATTAGAAAATGCTTTTAAAAGTTTAGAAACGAAATCAGTTTCACAAACAACCTTGCCTAATGAAGTAGTTAAGAGTTCTATAAATTTGGAAATAGGGAATAGTAATTTGACCAAAAACAAAGAGAGTAATTTACTTTATGCTCAAGCAACCTCTAATGGATTTCAATTGATTGACAGCTTACCTAAAGTGGTAATGAAAATTTATAAAACATCTAATCCAACTATTTTTATAGCTGTAAAAGAAAACACACAAGGAATTTTGATAGCAAAAGAGAACAATTGGTTTTTTGAATATTATCAAAATGAACAATTAGTTTCCGAAAAAGTAGAAGTTAAGTTTTAGATTTCAGCTAACTGCTAACTCCAAACTTCCCTCTTCTCAATACCCATATTTACTTTTCCATCTGTTTTTTAGAAATTCTCGAGTACTGTTTTCTCTAGTATTATTTCCTGGATTGTAAAAAACGGTTTCTTTAATAGCTTCAGGAAGAAATTCTTGTTCAATAAAATTATTGGTATAATCGTGTGCATATTGATACTCATCACCATATCCTAATTCTTTCATGAGTTTTGTAGGAGCATTTTTTAAATGAATAGGAACAGTTAAATCTCCCGTTTGTTTCACTAGTTGTTGTGCTTTAGTAATGGCAACGTAAGTAGCATTACTTTTAGGTGAAGTCGCCAAATAAACGGCACATTGGCTCAAAATAATTCTACTTTCGGGATAACCAATAGTGGCAACCGCTTGAAACGTATTATTTGCCATAATAAAAGCAGTTGGGTTGGCATTTCCAATATCTTCACTAGCTAAGATGAGCATGCGTCGAGCAATAAATTTGACGTCTTCTCCACCTTCAATCATTCTTGCAAGCCAATAAACCGCACCATTGGGATCACTCCCTCTGATAGATTTTATAAAAGCGGAAACAATGTCATAATGTTGTTCACCCGTTTTGTCATACAAAACAGTATTCTGTTGAACTAGTTCGAAAACACGGTTATTATTTATGACTATTTCGTCTTCATTTGAAGCGTTTATAACCAATTCAAAAATATTCAACAGTTTTCGACCGTCACCGCCAGAGAGTCGAAATAGAGCTTCGGTTTCTTCTAAATGTATGTTTTTTGTTGTCAAAAAGGCATCTGTTTTAATGGCACGAAGTAACAGTTTTTCTAAATCATCTTTCGTAAATACATGTAGAACATAAACTTGACATCGTGACAAAAGAGCAGGAATTACTTCAAAACTAGGATTTTCGGTAGTAGCTCCGATCAGCGTAATCCAGCCTTTTTCGACGGCAGCTAATAATGAATCTTGTTGTGATTTGCTAAACCGATGAATCTCATCAATAAAAAGAATCGGATTTTTAGACGTGAAAAGTCCGCCACTTTGTTTCGCTGTTTCAATCACATCCCGAATATCCTTGACGCCAGAGTTGATAGCGCTCAAAATATAAAAAGGACGCTTTGATTCTTGAGCAATAATCTGTGCCAAAGTAGTTTTGCCAGTGCCGGGTGGCCCCCAGAAAATCAAGGACGGAATAATTCCTTTGGCAATTTGTTGCGTCAATGAACCATGAGGACCAACCAAATGAGATTGGCTAACATACTCTTCTAATTTTTGTGGACGAATGCGTTCTGCAAGTGGTGCTTCCAAAAGGGTTTGGGTATTTAATTCAAAGTTCAAAGTTCAAAGTTCAAAGTTCAAAGTTCAAAATTTTGAGATACACAAATTTAATGTATTGTAATTTTAAATTCTAAATATACTCTAATAACTTATTTTGTCTAATATCAATTATCTATTTTCTATCATCTATTTTCTTTTTTCTATTCTCTTTTTCAAAATCTGACAAAATAGCATTCGTTTCTTTTTGGATACATTTTTGAATAATCAAAAATCTAAAATCTAAAAACTCACATGCAAGATAATCCATTTAAGTATTCAAAATCAGTTATTTTAATTCCTTTTTTTTCGGTTGTAGGATTGTGGTTTGTTTATTGGTTGCAAATACGATTTGATTTTGATTTTGATGTACACGGTATTTTTCCAAGAACTTTTTCAGGGTTGCAAGGGGTGGTTTTGAGTCCATTTATACACGCCGATGTACGGCATTTGTATCATAATTCAATTCCGTTGTTGATATTATTAACTGCCTTGCGTTTTTTTTATCCAAAACAATCTATTACGGTTATTGGTTACGGAATATTGTTTTCAGGTTTCATCACATGGATTATAGGTCGACCTAGTTATCATATTGGTGCTAGTAGTTTGATTTATGTTTTGGCTAGTTTTATTTTTTTTAAAGGAATTCAAACTCGTTATTACCGATTAGTGGCTTTATCGCTAACAGTCATTGTAATTTATGGAGGATTATTTTGGTCAATTTTCCCTAATCCAGAGACTTTAGGTAAAGACCCTGTTTCATGGGAAGGTCATTTAGCAGGTTTCATTACTGGTTTTGGATTATCTATATATTACAAAACTCCTGAGTATAAAAAGATAATTAAATTTGATTGGGAACATCCGAATTTTGATGCCTCAAATGATAAGTTTATGCAACGTTTTGATGAAAATGGCAACTTTGTAAATCTGCCAAAAGAGGAGCTTGTAGGAGAATTTGATCCTTATTTTTATTTTAGTTTGCCAGTTGAATATACAATTGTTGAAAATAAAAAACAGAATTAAAAAACGGAGTCTTAACTCATATTTTTTTAATCTAAAATCTACATTCTAAAATCTGAAATCTACAATCTAAATCTAACCTCTCTGTCTCACTACTTCATATAAAAAAGCACCACAGGCTACCGAAACATTGAGTGAGCCAATAGTTCCGAACATTGGTAATTTTGCTTTTTCATCCACAATTTTTAGAACAGAAGGATTAATTCCTCTGTCTTCTGAACCCATGATAATGGCAACTCCTTCGTTCAGAGTTATATCATAGATATTTTTTTCTGTTTTTTCTGTGGCAGCAACTGTTTTTATTCCTGAACCTTGCAGATAGAAAATAGCATCTTTGATGTGTTCAACTTTGCAAATAGGGACATTGAATACCGCGCCCGCCGATGTTTTTACGGTATCTCCGTTCACAGGAGCTGAACCTGCTTTTTGGACTATAATTCCATTAACTCCAGTACATT
Organism: Flavobacterium psychrophilum; assembly: GCA_945861915.1. Taxonomy (GTDB): domain Bacteria; phylum Bacteroidota; class Bacteroidia; order Flavobacteriales; family Flavobacteriaceae; genus Flavobacterium; species Flavobacterium psychrophilum_E. Next base: position 10,282 of record CAMAWK010000069.1, read on the forward strand.
CTGCGGTTCTGATGATGGCTCCAAAATTACGTGCGTCAGAAATTTGATCTAATATTAAAAACAAAGGTGTTTTGCCAGATTGAGTGGTGGCTTCAACTAAATGCTCTAGTTCCATAAAACCAATTGGGGAAATGGAGGCAACTGCACCTTGATGATTATTTGGTGTTAAACGGTTTAACTTTTCAACAGGAACATAGGAGAAATTAACATTAGCACGCTTCATGACTTTCATTAAGTCCTTCATCAATTCACCCGAAATTTCTTTTTGTATAAATACTTTATCGACTGCTGATCCAGCTTGTATTGCTTCTATAACTGCGCGAATACCAAATATTAGATGTTCTTTTTCCATGAGGGTAAAGGTATAAAAAAAACCATCCGCTTTTGCGGATGGTTTGGGTAGTTTTAAGGTTACTATTAATAATCATCTTGAATAAAACCTGTTCTTCTATGTCCTGAATGTATGTATATTACACCTGGATCATAATCAAATTCTGCTTTGAAATATATACTGTCTGTAACAACTCCATTTTTAGATTTTGCAGCATTTTTTATAATTTTACCCTCAGTAATAGTAAATGTTGAACCTTTATCGTTTAAATTGTCTTCATCAGTAATATTGAAAGTTAGATTTTTTAAATCTACATTCAATTCTCCTTTTAAATACCAACCGTTTTTACGATCATCTATAAACATATTTCCATTATCATTGTCATACGTGTAATGAAGTGCGTGTTCGACTTCCACATTTCCTGATGATTCTTCTATTACATCTATATACCATTCGCCGTTTAATGCTCCAGTATTACTATATTTTTGTTCATAATCTTCATAGCCATTATT
>CAMAWK010000070.1 GCA_945861915.1 Flavobacterium psychrophilum
TCGAGTGTGTTAGGTTTCATCAAAATAAAATAGGGAATCGAAGTCATCATCATCGAATGCAATGTCAAAGCTTCACTTTCAACAATAGTTATAAATTCCTCCAAATTTCCGCTTTCAAAAACACGACTTAATTTATCCAAGTTTTCATGGGCTTGAATAAATCGCCTTTCAGCAAAAGGATGGTTGTGCATTAAATCGTGTCCAACGGTACTCGAAACTTGTTTTTCGCCTTTGTCAACCAGTAAAATAGTGTCTTGAAAATTTTTGAAATTATCATGAATCGTGTACGGAAATTCTACTCCAAATAAATCCGAACTGCCTTTAATATTTGCATGGTTTCCCCAGACTACCACTTCGCCTTTTACACTTCGACACGCACTTCCGGAACCCAATCGCGCTATGAAAGAGGCTTTTTGATAAAAATAATCGTCAGTCATTTTTGGATTCAATGCTTTTTCTACACTCATTAAATTCATCGCAAGAGCTGCCATTCCCGAAGCCGATGAGGCAATTCCGGAACTATGAGGAAAGGTGTTTTGAGTATCTATTATAAAATAGTACTCTTTTAAAAAAGGCATATAAATAGCTATTCTTTCGAAAAATTTTTGAATTTTGGGTTTGAATTCCTCTTTGGGTTTTCCTTCAAAAAGCAAATCAAATGAAAAACTATCTTGATTTCCTTTTTTTGAAAAAGCTATTGTTGTAATTGTTTTACAATGATTCAAGGTAAAACTCACTGATGGATTGGCAGGAATTTGAGGTGAATCGCCTTCTATTTTTCCCCAATATTTCACTATAGCAATGTTACTAGGAGCACTCCAAGTGAAACTTCCTTCTTCAATATTTTGTGAATAGGCTTTTGGAATAAAATCGTTTGCTGTAAACATTCGTATCGAAATTTTAGCAAAGATACTTTTTTTGGTCAATAAGATTGATTTGAAATAGCGAACTAATTTTTGTAAATCAGAATAATTCCAAAAATTTTAAATGAGAAAAATTGGAAGATAGTTTTAATAAGGACTGAAACGAAACTTCATAATTAAAATCTATAAAAAAATAAGTATATATAATCAATAATGATGTTTTTGAAAACACTTATTATGTAAGTTTGTAACCAAATAAACACTCACTTAAAAAAATATCATATGGCATTAGTAGGCAAACAATTTCCAAACATTTCTATAGACGCAATCTCATTTATGGGAGATAATTTAAAAATCAATGTACTTGATGAGGCTAAAGACAAAAACAAAAAAGTATTATTGTTTTGGTACCCAAAAGATTTCACTTTTGTTTGCCCTACCGAGTTGCATGCTTTTCAATCAGCAATTGGAGAATTTGAAAAAAGAAATACTTTAATCATAGGCGCTTCTTGCGATACAAATGAAGTTCATTTTGCTTGGTTAAATACACCTAAAGACAATGGAGGTATTGAAGGGGTAACCTATCCGATTTTAGCTGATACTACCCGTAACTTATCTGCAGCACTTGATATTCTTGATGCAGAATGGGTTTACAACGATGAATTAAACGACGAAATCATTGAGGGTTCTAATGTAACTTTTAGAGCTACCTATTTAATTGATGAATCTGGAAAAATATTTCATGAAAGCGTTAATGATATGCCTTTAGGAAGAAACGTTAACGAGTATCTAAGATTAATAGATGCCTATACTCATGTTCAAACAAAAGGGGAAGTATGTCCAGCAAATTGGGAAGAAGGAAAAGAGGCAATGAGTGCAGATAGAAATAGTACCGCGGCTTATTTAGCCTCTCACTAAAAATAAAATTATTTTAATATAAAATTAAAAAAATATGTTTTCTGAAATTCAAGAAGATAACTTAGCTGAAATTGTTGCTGCAAATGAAATTGTAATTGTACAATATGCAGCAAGTTGGTGTGGAAATTGTCGTATCATGAAACCAAAATTCAAAATATTAGCTTCTCAAAACGAAACTATTTTGTTTTTAATTGTCGACGCAGAAAAATTTCCTGAGTCAAGAAAATTAGCTAAAGTTGATAACCTTCCGACTTTTGCAACTTTTAAAAACGGTGTTTTGGTTAACCAAAGCCAAACAACAAAAACTGAAGTTTTAACCGAGTTGGTAAATGAAGTAGTATAATATGAAATTACCTGTAATAAAGCATCTTGCTCAATTTATTGAAGAGAATGATCAAGATTATTTAATTGAAACAATCGAAGTTCTTGAAAATCTTTGTGAACTAACAAGTCTAAAAGAGGAGGAATTAGAAGTTATTGGAGAGTTAATTTCAAATATGTATGGTGCAATTGAAGTCAATAAAATGATTCTTGAAGGAAAAGATAAAAAACAAGCCTTAAATGACTTTATGAAAAGAGTTGTGGGTTCTATTGACAAATAATACTATTTAGTTGTAATAAAAACCGAAAAAGAGACTGTTGAAAATATAATGGATCTTTTTGTTAAATAATTTTTGAAACCTGTCATATAAAATGAAATTTTATTTTCTACATTTGATATACGATATCCTTTAAAAACTCATTACATCTTGATGATTAAAGCCATTAAAATCCTTTTACTATTCTTCTTTAGTTGGATTTCGGCTCAAGAGAAAGGAACAGAATCCGTTTATTTTGAATTTGATCAATTCGATTTAAATCCTTCTCAAATTAACACCCTAACTGGCTTACTAAATTCAGCTACTTCTCCTCGTTTTGATGCCATTCAGCTCTATGGATATTGCGATGATCGTGGTACTGAGAATTATAATTATGCATTGTCAAACAAAAGAGTCGCAACGGTTCAGAAAATTTTAATAGCTAATGGAATTTCTCAAAATAAAATTTTTATTTGCGAAGGAAAAGGAAGGGTTGAAATTGACAAAGACACTATAAAAAACATTGAAAAAATAAGAGATAAAAACCGCAGAGTCGATTTAATTTTTATCAAAAACACCCTATTAACTTCATTTCCTTCTTCCCCAAAAGTGGGTGATTTGATTGTATTAGATAAGGTCATTTTTGAAATGGGATCGAGTGTACTTACGTTAAAAGCAAAAAAAGAATTAGACAAAATTGTTCTTATTTTGGGAAAAAACAAATCGATTCGTTTTGAAATTAAAGGGCATGTGTGCTGTACTTCGAGCAAATATCTGGATGCCATTGATAACGAAACCGACGAAAGAAACCTTTCTATCAACAGAGCAAAAAGAGTTTTTTCATACTTAAGAACAAAAGGAATTAACCCTTACCGAATGACTTTTAAAGGCTACGGAAATAAATTTCCGTTAGGAAAAGAAAATGAATTTGATAGAAGAGTAGAGTTTTTAATTACTCGATTATAATTACACTCTTTGCATTTCGATGTGCGGAATATCGTCCTCCAAATACATCTCACTTGTTTGAACAAATCCTTGATTTTCGTAAAATTTTTTTAGGTATAATTGTGCTCCAATAGTAATTTTACTTTCGCCAAAATGAGTTTTAATAGTAGCAATTGCCTCCCGCATTAATTCTTGTCCCCATTTTCTATCTCTATAATTGGCATCAACAACCACTCGGCCTATCGAGGCATTTTCAAATGTAATATTGGGTTTGAAAAGTCTACAATACGCCACAATTTTTCCGTCGAATCTGCCCAAAAGATGCAATGCTAATTTGTCTTTTCCATCTAAATCGAGGTACACACAATTTTGTTCCACCACAAAAATTTCACTTCTTAGTCTCAAAATATCGTATAAATCGAGTACCGAAAGGGATTCAAATGATCTAAGATGCCATTCTATCTGCATAAATTTTATTTTAAAAATCGAACCGATTTTATAATTGACTCTAATTCGTGTCTCAAATCTCGTACTTCTTTTGACGGAGAATAACAGAACCCTTCCATAACTAAAATTCTATTATTTTTTGTATCGACAATAGCGTAATTTATGAAAGGACCGGACATAAAATCATTTTTTAATTCCCAGGTTCCTTTAGTTTCAAATGTTTCTTTACCGTCTAATTTAGTTTTAAAAAGGTAAGGCGCATATCCTTCTTCGGTAATCATATTCGTATCGGGTTCGATTCCGCGAATGTACAAATTACCTATAGAATCACGCATTTTGATAATATTTTCAATAGCATTCGATTTGTTTTTTAAGGAACTAATTGGAACCTGATACATCAAAATACTGGTGTTTCCACTCGGAATTTCTTTTTTCAACCAGATAAATTGATTCTTTTGAAAAGCATACAAATAACTCGAAGGCAGTCTTACTGAAACATGAAAGGCAGTCTTAATTCTAGAGGTGTTTTGCAAAGACAAATTAGTAATTCGTTGACTCTCGTCAATTTCTGTTTGTTTACTAATTTCAATAATTTGGGGAGTTCTTTTTTCTAAAATTTCTAAGATTTCAGCAGTTGTTTTCCCTGCAATATGAAACACTTTTTGAGGAGTTGCGTACTGATTTTTAGTAACTGAGAATTCATTTTTATTCTCTTTTTTGACTACAATAATGATCCGGCTATCAGTAATAAAACCTTCCATCAATTTCGCTGGATACTGATTTATGGTAAAAAGTGGTTCTTCGTCTGGCAATCCAATAACAGGCGAGGCAAATTTATTTCTGATGCTGTCACCTACTTCACCATTCCATAATTGATCATCGATAATAACCGAAATAGTATTGATTTTACCTGTTGCCTTCCGAATAGTAGCGTCAGTCTTTTTTTCGCATGATAAAAGGAAAATGATAAAAAAGAGTAAAAGAAAATGGGCTTTATTCATTGTATTTTGATTAATGAATTAAAGCCCAAATTTATAGAAGTTTATTGTATTATCCGTTTATTTTCAGTTTCATTCCTGGTTTCAATTCTTCGCCACTAATGTTATTCCATTTTTTAATATCTGAAATACTAACTCCCGGATATTTTTTGGAAATACTGTATAACGAATCTCCTTTTTTGACCAGATAATCGTTGGTTTTGTTTTTAGAAACCGATGCTACATCCTCTTTTTTCTTGAAACTGTTTTTGGTGTTATTTTCTACAGCAACTTCGGTTTGAGCCACTACTAAACTATATCCTGTGGCAATGGAATTGTTTTGTAAATTATTCCACAATTTCAAATCTTCAATAGTCGAACCAAATTTTTTGGCAATATTTCCTAAATTATCTCCTTTTTTGACAATGTATTCTACTTTTTCCAATTTGGTGTTTACCGCTACTTCTTCTTTCGCAATTGCATCATTTTTAGCAATTTGCAACGATGCTCCCAATTGAATTGAATTAGCAGAAAGATGATTCAATTCTTTTATTTCGGTTAAAGTAAGATTGTGCTTTTTGGCAATTGAGCTTAAGTTATCTCCTTTTTGAACAATATAAAAAGCATTGCTTGTGGAAGTCAAAGTATCATTGCTTGCCGTTTTTTTAACCTCATCTGATATAGGTTGTTTGAAAGCAATTGCTTTTTCTGTGCTTTTTTGAGTTGCAAGGGTATCTTCTAGATAAATCTTCAAACTTCTTCCTCTCGAAACCGTATTGCTTTTTAACCCATTCCATTTTTTGACATCGGCAACCGAAACATCGTATTTATTGGCAATTCCCGTCAAATTATCGCCTCTTTTTACTGTATAATACTTGGTTTTAGGTAAGTTTATTTTGCTTTCTACCACATTCAAAGTATCCTTTGTAACCGTTGCTTTAGCCACTTGAATTCCTTGAAACGGCTTTTCTCTCTTGTTTTCTTCCAGTTGAGTGTAAGCATATATTTTATCTTCATTTGAAGTAAAAACGGCTATTTTATCTTTTGGCAATCGTAGAAAATGACTTTGATTTTCATACACCGGAATCACATTCATTTTATATGAAGGATTCAAAACTTGCAATTGTGCTACTGGAATATCTAATAAATCAGAGATTTGCTTGAAAGATAGTTGTCTCTTGATTTGAATCGTATCCGTGGCAAAATGTTTTACAATAGCTCTGTCTGGTTTAATTCCGTGCTCTTTGTAGTATTCATAAATGTACATAGTTGCCAAAAATGCAGGAACATAGCCTTGAGTTTCTTTGGGTAAATTTTTTCTAATATTCCAATAATTTTGTTGTCCTCCAGATCTTCGAATGGCTTTTGCTACATTCCCAGGTCCCGAATTATAAGACGCCAAAACCAAATCCCAATCACCAAAAATAGCATACATATTAGACATATATTGGGCAGCAGCTTCACTCGCTTTTAGTGGATCACTTCGCTCATCTACATAGGAATCAATTTTTAAATTGTATTGTTTTCCGGTTTGATACATAAACTGCCACAAACCTGTAGCACCCATTCTAGAAACTGCTTTTGGGTTTAATGCCGATTCTACAACCGCCAAATATTTGATTTCTAAAGGAACGTTTTTGTTCGCAAACGCTTCTTCAAATAAGGGAAAATAATATTCTGAAACCGCCATTAACCGTTCAAAAGATTTTTTTCTGTTTTTTAGAAATGATTTGATGATGTTTTCCAAACCCACATTGTATTCAATGTTAAAAGGCGATTTGGCATCCATCGCTTGCAATCTTGATTTTAGCAAATCAGTAGACAATTCATAGTCCACTTTTTCGTCACTATTGAAGTTTTTAATATCTTCCGAAATAGTGTTAAACGAGTCTAAATCTGCTAATTCCTTCATCCAAAGACTGTCTACACAAGAGGCAATTTCGTCTTTAACAAAGGTTTTTTTGATAGAATCAAGATAGAAACTGTTTACTTCATTCTTAACAATTCCACTGTGTTTTTGTGAAAAGGAAACAATTGAAAATAGTAGAAAAAACGATAGGGCTATTTTTTTTTTACTCATATTTTTTTAATCAACTTACTAAATTTCAAACCATTAAATACAGTTCGATTTTTGCAAACATACTAAGCAATAACTAAAAAATTCCTTAAATATTGTTAAAAATGTAATTTTTAGTCTAAAATGGCTGCGATTCCAGGCAAAATCCTACCTTCTAACATCTCCAACATGGCACCTCCACCTGTTGAAACATAGCTCACTTTGTCCTCAAATCCAAACTGTTTTACAGCAGCTACAGAATCGCCTCCGCCAACTAATGAAAACGCTCCATTTGCAGTAGCTTCAGCAATAAAATGACCCAATTGAATTGTTCCGTTAGAGAAACTTTCCATTTCAAAAACGCCCAATGGTCCGTTCCAAAGAATGGTTTTCGATTCTAAAATTACTTTTTTGAAATTTTCCAATGATTGCGGACCAGCATCCAACCCTTCCCATCCGTCTGGAATTTCACGAACATCCACAAATTGTTTGTTAGCAGTATTCGAAAAATCATCGGCTGCAACCACATCCACAGGAATGTGAATTTGAACGCCTTTTTCTTTGGCTAAACGCAAAATTTCTAAGGCTAATTCTTGTTTGTCGTCTTCACAAATGGAGTTTCCTACTTTTCCGCCTAAGGCTTTCACGAATGTAAAAGTCATTCCACCACCAATAATCATGTGATCTACTTTGTCTAAAATATTTTCGATTACGGTGATTTTCGAAGATACTTTTGAACCTCCCAAAACAGCAGTTACTGGTTTTTGAGAATCTTTCAATACTTTGTTTAAACTTTCAATTTCTTTTGCCAATAACAATCCAAAACATTTATCATTTGGAAAAAACTGAGCAATGATAGTTGTTGAAGCGTGTGCTCTGTGTGCAGTTCCAAAAGCATCATTTACATAAATATCGCCCAAAGAAGCTAATTCTTTAGAAAAAGCAACATCTCCAGCTTCTTCCTCGTTATGAAAACGCAGATTTTCTAACAATAAAACTTCTCCCGATTTCAAATTAGCGGCTGCTGTTTTAGCAGTTTCGCCAATACAATTATCAGCAAATTGAACAGGAACTCCTAGAATTTCTGAGGTCGTTTTTAAAATATGTTTCAACGAATATTTTTCTTCTGCTTCTTTTGGTCTTCCTAAATGCGACATCAAAATAACACTTCCGCCATCGGCAAGAATTTTGTCAATCGTAGGTTTTGCAGCTTCAATTCGAGTAACATCTGTTACATTGAAATTTTCGTCCAATGGCACGTTAAAATCTACACGGATAATGGCTTTTTTTGCAGCAAAATTGAAATCGTTTACAGTTTTCATTATAATTAATTTGTTAAATTTTTATTTTTGAATTTTAAAATCGAGCCACAAAGATACTATTTTTTGATTGGCAATAAATTCAAAATTCCGAATTAAAGACTGGTTTTGAGTAACGAAAACGTTATAATTCAAACATTTAAAATTATAGAAGCGATTCTTTTGAGAAATTTTAGAAACTAATTTTTAAGGTCTCGTCCATTTTCGATTATATTTGCCTATGCAGTTTTCAACAATTTTAGGACAGGAACACATTAAGAATCACTTGACTCGAAGTGCTACTTTAGGTCGAATTCCGCACGCACAATTATTTGTTGGTCCCGAAGGAAGTGGCACGCTTGCCATGGCAATTGCTTATTCTCAATATATTTTGTGCAACAATCAAAACGTAGAAAATGCAAATGGAAATGAAAGTTGCAATCTTAAATTCGAAAAAATTTCACATCCCGATTTGCATTTTGTCTATCCAACAGTTTCTACAGAAGATGTGAAAACCAAACCCAAAAGTATTGATTTCATTGCCGATTGGCGCGAATTTATAACCCAAAATCCCTACGGCGGTTTATTCGATTGGTATTCGGTTTTAGGTGTTCAAAACAAACAAGGAGAAATTAGAGTAGATGATGCACAGGAAATTTTGAAATCACTTTCGTTAAAATCGTATGAAGGGGGTTATAAAATTATGATTGTTTGGATGGCTGATAAAATGAATACGGCTGCCTCTAATAAATTACTCAAATTACTAGAAGAACCGCTCGAAAAAACGGTTTTCATTCTCATTTCCGAAAACGAAGAAGATATTATTCAAACGATTCGCTCTCGTTGTCAAGTATTGCATTTTAATGGTTTAAGCGAAAGCGTACTAACCGAAGCTCTCATTTCTCGAGAAAATATTGAACCAAAACTGGCCGCAAAAATCGCACATCAGGCTCAAGGCAATTACAACAAAGCGCTGCAACTTATACACGAAGATACCGACGAATTTCCATTCGAAAAATGGTTTGTCGATTGGGTTCGTGCCGCGTTTAAAGCCAAAGGAAATCCTGCTGTCATTGCCGATTTAATTCAATGGAGCGAACAAATTGCTAGTTTAGGACGAGAAACACAGAAGAAATTCTTGCAGTTTTGCATCGACTTATTTCGTCAAGCGTTGTTGCACAATTATGAAACCCAAAGTTTGGTGTATCTAGAACCCAAAGTGGAAAATTTTTCGATAGCCAAATTTGCTCCTTTTGTAAACGGAAATAACATTCATGATATATTTCAGGAATTATCGGATGCGATTTATCACATCGAACGCAACGGAAATGCTAAAATAATCCTTACCGATTTATCCATCAAACTCACTCGTTTAATCCACAAAAAATAAACTATGAATAACGCTGCTTCTATCTTGCTATTGGTTTTTCTAGCGATTACTTTTATACAATCAGGTTATGATAAATTGTTTTATTGGAAAGACAACCTCGATTGGCTGAACCAACATTTTGCCAAAACACAATTAAAAAATCATGTTCGTTTTGCCTTGGGACATATTCTTGTTTTAGAACTTATTTCGGGTGTTTTGTGCATAGTAGGTTGCATCGAATTATTGGTAAATAATGGGCGAACATTTGGGTTGTACGGTGCCGTTTTTTCGAGTATTACTTTGTTGATGTTGCTTTTTGGACAACGATTGGCCAAAGATTACGACGGTGCTAGAACAATTGTTATTTACTTTATTCCAGCAGTGATGGCGGTTTTGTTGTTGAGTTAGCAACTGATTTTGCATTAAAAATTTACCGCAAAGACGCAAAGCTCTATATTTAGTTCGTTTTTAAAAGTTCGCAAAGATGAAAATCTTCGATTTTATAAGATAGAAACAGAATCTTTTAAAAAGTAATTACTCCTTGAAAATCGAAGATTTTCATCTTAGCGTTCTTAAATATTTATTTCTAAAAGAGAAAACTTTGCTGCCTTTGCGGTAATTTTTTTAAAATTAAAAACATAAAAAATGACTTCAAAACACCCCTCCGAATCCCTAACCGTATTGACTGATATGGTTTTACCTAGCGAAACCAATGCGTTGAACCATCTTTTTGGTGGCGAATTGTTGGCCCGAATGGATCGTGCTGCTTGTATTTCGGCGGGGCGACATTCTCGCCAAATTTGCGTTACGGCTTCTGTTAATCATGTGGCTTTTAATAAATCCATTGCGTTAGGAAGCGTGGTAATAGTCGAAGCCAAAGTTTCAAGAGCGTTCAAAACCTCGATGGAAGTATATTTAGATGTTTGGGTCGAAGACCGAGAATCAGGTGCAAAAATTAAATCAAACGAAGCTATTTATACTTTTGTGGCAGTAGATGAACAAGGAAAACCAGTTGAAGTTCCTGAAATTGATCCCGAAACCGAACTTGAAATCCAACGCTTTGATGCCGCTTTAAGAAGAAAACAATTGAGTTTGCTGCTCGCTGGCAAAATAAAACCAGCAGAAGCAACGGAATTGAAGGCGTTGTTTTTGTAAAAAATAAGTTATTTTTTTAAAATAAACTTTAAAAATATTTATTAAAACAAACCCAAAACATTCCCCTTGCTTCTTCCAAAAAAAGAAGTATTTTTACAAAAAACAAACAACTATAAAAGATGAGTTCAGATAAAGAAGCCAAATTAAAAGCACTACAACTTACACTTGACAAACTAGACAAAACCTACGGAAAAGGTACTGTAATGAAAATGGGCGACAAAGCCATTGAAGAAGTAGAAACAATTTCTTCGGGTTCTTTGGGAGTCGATTTAGCACTCGGAGTAGGCGGGTATCCAAAAGGAAGAGTAATTGAAATATACGGACCTGAATCTTCTGGAAAAACAACTTTAACGTTACACGCGATTGCCGAATCCCAAAAAGCAGGAGGAATTGCCGCTTTTATAGATGCTGAACACGCTTTTGATAGAAATTATGCTGAGAAATTGGGCGTTGATAT
>CAMAWK010000071.1 GCA_945861915.1 Flavobacterium psychrophilum
GGATTTAATGGTGGGTTGCTTATCGGATTTCCATTAATTGTTAGCGTTTCATTTACTGCCAAACCAGCATCGCCTTCCCAAGCTAAAAAACCTATTTTAGCATCTTTTGTATCAATCACATTTAAGCTGTTTAAAGTAATATTTATTTCGCTAGGAACTGCTTGTAATCCATCATAAATGGTTAATTGGTTCAGAGGGAAATCAGTGTTTTCGTAAACTACAAGGATACACCAGCCAGAAAAATTAGTTCTAGCAAAAAAATGTTGACTTATAAATGGCGATACATCCAATTCTGAAAGTGTGTAATTTCCATTTCCGGTTTGTATTATTTGATCCGTAATGTCTTTGAATGCGCTGAAATAATCGAGAGATTGTCTTTGATAACTAAAAATTCTATCAGGCGTATGGCTTACTCCATTTAGACTAACATTAAAATCACCAGTTCCACTACCTGCCCAATATAAATAGGCTTTTACAATTTTGTCATTCGGATTAAGGGTTAAATTTGCCGAAGATGATGTAAAAATGGATGGTTCAGTTTGAAATGTATTTTCAATTGGATTTAATGTATTACCAATAAAAACAAAATTGTATCGTCCGTTGAGCTGTTTGTATAATGAAATGTTTTGACTGAAGATTAAACTTGAAGTAAATAAAAAAAAGTAGAAAAGGATATTTTGGAAACAGTTTTTCATTCAAATAAACAGCTTTGTTAATCCTCAAATGTACAAAGTTTTAGTTAAAAATTGCCTTACAAAAGCAAATGTTAGTACATAAATAAAAAATGCTTACTTTCACAAAATCAAAATTAAATGGTGAAAAACTACGCTGTAAAAAAATATCAAGAAACCGATTATGAGAATTGGAATGCTTTTATAGCCAAGGCTAAAAATGCAACTTTTCTTTTCCATCGTGATTTTATGGAGTATCACAAAGATAGATTCGAGGATTACTCTTTAATTATTTTGGATGGCGAAAAATGGGTAGTCATACTTCCTGCAAATCTGGTTGGCAATCAAGTTTTCTCTCATCAAGGATTAACTTATGGCGGTTTGGTTTATGATGAAAAAATAGATGCAACTACAATCGAAATTCTTTTTGATTTAATTTTAGAATTTTTAAACAAAAATTGTTTAGACACTTGTACTTTAAAACTAATACCAGATTTTTACTTTTCAAGAGTTTCCAACGAGATGAACTATTTTTTGTTTCAAAAAAAAGCTAATTTAATTAAACGAAGTATGAATTTGGCAGTTGACTACAACAAGCCTCTTCAGATTTCAAAAAGTAAGTTGAAACACTTTCGAAGGATTTCAGAGTTAGGAATTACAATGGTAGAAACAGATGATTGTAGTAATTTTTGGAATCAAATACTTATTCCAAGATTAGAAGAAAAGCATCAAACAAAACCAGTTCATTCATTAAAGGAAATAAATAAATTGAAACTTTGTTTTCCGGCTAACATTAAACAATTCGATGCTTATTATGACGGAGAAATTGTAGCGGGTATTACTCTTTTTTGTTCAAATCAAGTTGTGAAATCTCAATACGGAGCAACTTCAAGCAAAGGTGAAAGCGTTAGAGCTTTGGATTATTTATTTATCAATTTGATTTTGAAATATCAAACAAATTATTCGTTTTTTGACATGGGAGTTGTTGATGAAAACGACTCGTATAACAAAGGTTTATTAAGACAAAAAGTAGAGCTTGGATGTTCGGTTTATATTCAAGATGTTTATAAAATTAATTTAAAATGATTCCTTTTTTAGATTTAAAAAAAATAAATGCACCTTATGAAGTTGCTTTTCAACAAAAATTGAAAGCCGTTTTAGAACGAGGTTGGTACATTTTAGGAAATGAAGTAGTGGCTTTTGAAGCCAATTTTGCCAACTATTGTGGTGCTAAATATTGCATCGGAGTTGGGAATGGATTGGATGCTTTGGTTTTAATTTTCAAAGGCTACATTCAATTAGGGAAATTGCAAAAAGGAGACGAAGTTATTGTCCCTGCTAATACTTATATCGCGAGTATTTTGTCTATTCTTCAAGCGGATTTGATTCCGGTTTTGGTTGAACCCAATATTGAAACCTACAATATCAATCCCGATTTAATTTCAGAAAAAATCACTTCAAAAACTAAGGCTATTTTGGTTGTTCATCTCTATGGACAAATAGCCGAAATGGATGCAATACGGAAAATTGCTACTGAAAATAATTTGCTAGTAGTACAAGATGCTGCTCAGTCTCACGGAGCAATTGAAAGTCAGAAGTCAGAAGTTACAAGTAGGAGGTTAGCAATTAATAGTGAAGAAATTAAAGATTCTTCTTTACCTACTTTTTTAATGAATGGAGCTTCTGCTTACAGTTTTTATCCAGGAAAAAATTTGGGAGCTTTGGGCGATGGTGGAGCAATAACCACTAATGACGATGAGTTGGCAAAAGTGATTTACGCATTACGGAATTATGGCTCCGAAACGAAGTATTATACTGATTATATTGGAATAAATTCAAGATTAGATGAAATTCAAGCCGCTTTTTTGAATGTTAAATTACCTCATTTAGATAATGATAATAATAAAAGAAGAGCGATTGCGAAAAGGTATTTATCGGAAATAAAAAATGATAAATTAACTTTACCTTTTTGGGATTTTTCTCAAAATCATGTCTTTCATTTATTTGTCATTCGAACCCAAAACAGAGACGATTTGCAACGGTATTTGTTCGAAAATGGAATCCAAACAATGATACATTATCCTATTCCGCCTCACAAACAAAAAGCTTTTTCTCCCGAGACATTGAGATGGAATCAATTGTCTTTTCCAATTACTGAAAAAATTCACAACGAAGTATTAAGTTTACCTATAAGTCCAGTATTGACTGAAGATGAGGTAAGTTTTATAATTGAAGTACTCAATAAATGGTTGTAATAAATCATTTCTAAAAAAAACAAATTCCAATCAAATCGGTTTTTTATAAACGGTTTTTTTATTTTTACAAAAATATAATTTTATGAAGATTAGTATCATCAACGGACCCAATCTCAATTTGTTAGGAAAACGTGAGCCAGAAATTTATGGCAGTCAAACTTTTGAAGACTATTTAGAAATTCTAAAAACTAAATTTCCAAACGTCGAATTATCCTATTTTCAAAGTAATGTTGAGGGAGAATTGATAGATAAAATTCAGGAAGTTGGTTTTTCTTATGATGGAATTATTATCAATGCGGCTGCTTATACACACACTTCAATAGGAATTGGCGATGCTATAAAAGCTATCACAACTCCAGTTGTAGAAGTACATATTTCTAATACTTTTTCACGAGAAAGTTTCAGGCATCAATCGTATATTTCTGGAAATGCTAAAGGGGTTGTGCTTGGTTTTGGAATGAAAAGTTATGAACTAGCTATCGCTTCTTTTTTGTAGAACTTAATAACCTGAACTTGATTAATAAAGTGTTGGTTTTCAATAGATTTTAAGTCCTGCAAGGTTTCAAAAACCTTGTAGGTATGTGATTTTAAATCATTTTATGCCTACAAGGTCAAAAAAAGACCTTGCAGGAAAAGCGTGAAAATTTAAATTGTTGATTATTAATGCAATAATAATCGAACTCAGGTTAATAATAATTTGGTGTAATTTTTTTAATCACACCAAATTATTTATTTGGGCATATTGAATTAACATAATAGTTTTCGAATCACGAATTTCACCTCTTTCCACCATAGAAATCGCTTCCTCAAAAGGGACTTCGAACACTTCGATATTTTCTTGTTCACTAGCAATTCCACCGCCTTCACTCACTTTCATACTTGGGTCGTATTCGCCCACAAATAAATGTAGAATTTCTGTGACAGCACCTGGCGAAACATAGGTTTCAAATACTTTTCGAACGGTTGTAACTCGATAGCCTGTTTCTTCTTCGACTTCTCTTATTATGCACTGTTCGGGATTATCTTTATCCAAAAGTCCAGCGCAAACTTCAATCATCATGCCTGTTTCGTTACCGTTAAGGTACGATGGTAAACGAAACTGACGAATTAAAATCACTGTTTTTTGAAGTTTGTTATAGAGTAAAATTCCAGCTCCATTGCCGCGATCATATACTTCTCTAATTTGAGTTTCTACAGTTTGATCTTCTTTATGATAGTTAAATGTTACCTTATTTAAAAGATACCAATTATCAGAAAGTAATTCGGTTTTTAGGATTTCAATTTTTGGATTGTACATGTTTTTAACTTTCAATTTATGACAAAAAAAACACCCTGAAAGTTGGGTGTTTCTATTATTTATTTTAGAATGGTTTGCTTTCTATCAGGTCCTACAGAAACTATCTTTATCGGAACTTCTACTTCGGCTTCTATAAATTCAATGTATTTTTTAAGTTCTATCGGCAGTTCTTCATAGGTGGACATTCCTGTTAAATCGGCTTCCCAACCTTTAAACTCTTTATAAACAGGCGTTACATTTTCAGGTTCGATATTATAAGGAAAGTGCGAAATGTTTTTCCCTTTATAGTTGTATTCTGTACAAACTTTCAAAGTAGGGAATCCAGAAAGGACATCGCCTTTCATCATCATTAATTGAGTTACTCCGTTAATTTGAACAGCATATTTTAAAGCTACTAAATCTAACCAGCCGCATCGTCTTTGTCTTCCTGTTACAGACCCAAATTCGTTTCCTACACTTGCCATGGTGGCTCCATCTTGGTCGAAAAGTTCTGTTGGAAATGGACCGCTTCCTACTCGGGTTACATAAGCTTTAAAAATTCCGTATACTTCTTTTATTTTATTTGGAGCAATTCCTAAACCAGTACAAGCGCCTGCAGCAGTTGTATTTGATGAGGTTACGAATGGATAAGTTCCAAAATCAACATCTAGCAACGAACCTTGAGCTCCTTCGCATAAAATGGCTTTTCCTGCTTTTTGAGCTTGGTGCAAATATTCTTCGCTATCTATAAATGTTATTTTTTTCAATTCTTCGATGGCTTCGAAAAATTCTTTTTCCATTTCCTCTAGGTTGTACTCGATATTTACATCATAAAAAGTAATCATTTCTTGATGCTTATCGGCTAAGGCGCGGTATCTCTCTTTGAAGTCTTCTAGTTCAATATCGCCAACACGAATTCCGTTTCTACCTGTTTTGTCCATATAAGTTGGACCAATTCCTTTTAGAGTAGAACCAATTTTAGCTTTTCCTTTTGCTGCTTCAGAAGCTGCATCAAGCATTCGGTGAGTAGGCAAAATTAAATGTGCTTTTCTCGAAATGATTAGCTTATTTTTAATGTCGATATTAAATTTGGCTAAACCTTCAATTTCTTTTTGAAATACAACAGGGTCAATCACGACACCATTTCCTATTATATTCACCGCAGTTTTATGAAATATTCCAGAAGGAATTGTTCTTAACACGTGTTTTATTCCATCAAATTCTAGAGTGTGACCCGCATTTGGACCACCTTGAAATCGAGCAATAATATCATATTTTGATGTGAGAACGTCAACAATTTTCCCTTTTCCTTCATCTCCCCATTGTAATCCTAATAATAAATCTGCGGTCATTCTTTGTTATTTTATTTGTAACTTTTATATTTAAAAATTCTTTTCGAAGTCTAATTTTCTTTTTTTGATCCATACAAATACAACGAGTGATTTGTAATATTGATATTAAAAATTTCTTCGATTGTTTTTTTGATACTTTGAATTCTAGGATCACAAAATTCAAAAACCTCACCTGTATCAGTCATTATGATGTG
This sequence comes from Flavobacterium psychrophilum, assembly GCA_945861915.1. Taxonomy (GTDB): domain Bacteria; phylum Bacteroidota; class Bacteroidia; order Flavobacteriales; family Flavobacteriaceae; genus Flavobacterium; species Flavobacterium psychrophilum_E. The sequence continues at coordinate 5,749 of CAMAWK010000071.1, forward strand.
ATCATGCTGTTTGTCAAAATAGGATTTTTCATAATGAGCCTGATTTTGTCCAAATTGATGTTTGCGGACTAAGGCACATTCCATCAAAAGTTCGATGGTGTTGTATAAAGTCGCTCTACTCACTCGATAGTTTTTATTTTTCATTTTGATATACAAATTTTCTATGTCAAAATGTTCTTCGCTATCATAAATTTCTTGAAGTATAGCAAAGCGTTCAGGCGTTTTTCGATGTCCTTTATTTTCAAGGTAAAGTGTAAAAACATTTTTTACAATTTCTTGATTTTTACTATTATCTACGGAAATTAGTGTCATATTTTGCAAAGATAAATTTATTTTTCAGTTTGAAAGGTTTAAGAGTTTGAAAGTTTAAAAGTTTATGAGGTTAAGAGTTTATAAAGTTTGAATAATAAAAGTAAGACTGAACTATCTAACCCTTCTAAACTTATAACCTTTTAACCCTCTATAACTTAATTTTTATATTCTCTTGTCACTTTATCAATTCCGTCAATTTTTTTAATATTGTCTATCAGTTTCTTCAACATATTATTATTCTGAACGATTACCGAAATTTGACCATTGAAAATCCCTGCATCTCCGCTCAAAGAAATACTTTGAATATTGACATTCATATTATCCGAAATAACTTTGGTTAATTTATTGGTTAATCCCAAAGTATCCATACCTGTAATGTGCAAAATCGCCTTGAATTCTTGTTTGGAAGAATCAATCCATTTTGCTGGAATAATTCGATACGCATAATTTGATTGTAAGCTAATAGCGTTTGGACAATCTTTTTTATGCACTTTTATTCCTTCGTTTATGGTTATAAATCCAAAAACTAAATCGCCTGGAATGGGATTACAGCAAGTTGATAATTTATAGTCTAATTTGTCTTGGTCGGCACCAAAAACCAGCATGTCATAATTGCTGCTCAATACTTGTTTGTGAATATCCTCGTTAGTGGAACTTGGCGAACGTTTGATTTTGTTTTTGAAAAAATTGATAAACGAATTATTCTTTTGTGTCGCGTAGTCTTTTAATTGTTGGTTTTCAATCGCACCCACACCCACACGATAAAACAAATCTAAACTGGTTTTTAGTTTAAAAAAGTTTACTAATTCATTCACAACCGATTCGCTAACTATAATTTTTAAATGTTTTAATTTTCGAGTTAGAATTTCTTTTCCTTCCTCGGCTATTTTCTTGGTGTTTTCGTTGAGAACGTTTTTAATTTTTGTTTTTGCTCTCGAAGTAGTTACATAATCAAGCCAGTTGATAGTTGGTTTTTGATACTGCGAAGTGATAATTTCAATTTGATCGCCGCTTTTTAATTCATAATTCAAAGGAACTAATTTTCCGTTGACACGAGTTCCTCTGGTTCTAATGCCCATTTCGGAGTGAATACTAAACGCAAAATCCAGCGAAGTTGCTCCTTTTGGCAAGGATTTAATTTCGCCTTTTGGCGTAAAGACATAAATTTCTTTGGAATATAAATTTAACTTGAAATCTTCGACAAAATCAACTGCGTTTGTCTCCGAATTTTCTAAAGCTTCTTTCAGTAAATTGAGCCAAGCATCTAATCCGCCTTCCTCAGAATCTCCATTTTTGTATTTGTAATGTGCCGCATATCCTTTTTCTGCAATTTCATCCATGCGCTCGCTTCGAACCTGAACTTCAACCCAGCGACCTTGATGTCCCATGACAGTAATGTGAAGTGCTTCGTATCCAGTGGATTTGGGTGATGAAATCCAATCGCGTAATCGGCTAGGGCTAGGTCTGTAATTGTCGGTAACGATAGAATATATTTTCCAAGCAATAAATTTTTCTTCTTGTGGAGTTGATTTGTAGATGATTCGCAAGGCAAACTTGTCAAAAACTTCATCAAAACTCACGCCTTGAGATCGCATTTTTCGTCGGATAGAATAGATAGATTTTGGGCGACCTTTAATGATGTAATCAATCCCTTCAGTATCTAATCCTTTTTTGAGCACGTCTGAAATGTCCGCAATGTAGGCATCTTGCTCTTCTTTGGTTTCTTTAATTTTGCCGAGAATTTCATTGTAAGCTTCGGGTTCAGTATATTTTAATCCTAAATCTTCGAGTTTGTTTTTTATTTTATAAAGCCCCAATCGATGGGCTAAAGGGGCATAAATGTATAAAGTTTCCGAAGCAATTTTTACCTGTTTATAGCCGTCCATCGATTCCATTGTTTGCATATTGTGCAATCTGTCGGCAATTTTTATCAAGATTACTCGAACATCATCATTTAGCGTCAGAATCATTTTTCTGAAATTCTCCGCTTGCATCGAAGCATTCATTTCTTTTTGAACCTTCGATATTTTGGTTAATCCTTCTACTAATTGGGCTACTTTTGGATTAAACATTCGTTCAATATCTTCCACCGAAATCGGAGTATCTTCGACCACATCGTGCATCAAAGCCGCCGCAATGGCTGTTGCCCCCAAACCAATTTCTGAAGCCACGATTTTAGCCACTGCAATAGGATGAAAAATATAAGCTTCACCCGATTTACGGCGTTGGTCTTTGTGCGCATCTACCGCAACATCAAAAGCTTTGCGAATGAGTTTTTTGTCTTCAAGGGTTAAGGTTTGGTAACTAATGCGCAACAATTCCTTGTACTCGTGAGCAATGGCTTTGTTTTCTTTTTCAAAATCTATTTCTATCATAGTTCGGGGATTCAATTTCTAAAAATAGAAATTTGTTTTCAATTATACAATTTTAAAGATAGAACTATTTGTTGTTACAACGAAATAAAAACTGGCACACGGATGACACAGATTATGACAGATTAAAACGGATTTTTTCAAATTTGAAATAAAATCGTTTTAAATTCAAGATTAAAATACAATAGTTATGATTAGTTTTGTTTTGTAAAAGTTTGGGAATTGAATTTTATTGTAGGAACGAGCGTGACGCTCGCATAAGTGGGGGAAAGTTTTTTTGCATACTTACGTTAAAAGGTAATTTTTTTAAAAAATCGTTTTATTTCAAATTAACATTAACATGAAAAGATATTATTATATATTATTAGTTTTGATTATTGCGGGATGCAATAATAATTCTTCACAAACTGAAAAAGATTACATTAAAAACTTAGAAGAGAAAAATGCATTATTGGAAAAAGAATTGCATGAGATAAAAGTTGAACCTCAAGAAGAATCAAAAGAGTCTACAAACCCATCTGATGAATATTTTACAATTGGTTCAACGGAAGAAAAAGTACTTCAAGTTATGGGTGACCCTGACTCCTATCATGATTTTCGTTTATTTAAAAAACTTGATTACGGAATGAGTTCTGTCACTATAGAAAATGGCAAAGTTGAAAGTTATGATAATTTTGACAGGAATTTAAAAGTAAAAGTAAAAAAATAAAAACTGCCTATAATAGCGCTAGCTTTTGCAAAACTCCTGTTTTCCTGAGCTGATGCGAGTGTCACGCTCGTACCCACAAATTTGTCACGTCTTAAAACAACTTCATAACTCATTATTAGTCTTGTTATTGGTTTACAATAACAGGCTTTTTTTATACTTATTCCCGTGTTATTTTTGTGTTTTGAATCGATTGATTTTTAAAATAGTTTTAGAAAACAGCACTATATTTGTCCCAATTCAAAAAAACAGCAATGAAATACAAAATGTTGGTCGTTGATATGGATGACACTTTATTGACTGATGATCACAAAATTTCAATCGAAAATAAAGAAATGCTTCTCAAAGCACAGGAATTGGGCGTATATGTGGTTTTGGCTTCTGGCAGACCCACTTCGGCAATGATTGACTATGCCAGAGAACTGAAATGTGATGTTCACAATTCCTATATGATTTCGTTCAATGGATCTACCATCACAGATTTAAAAGAAGATAAAGTACTTTTTGAACATGCTTTAACCAAAGAGCAAATCCATACGCTATATGATTTTAGTCAAGAGAATAATACTCACATTATCACGTATTTAGACGGAAAAATCATCAGCGAAAGAAATTCAGAATACATCGATGTCGAAAGTACGATTACAGGTTTAGAACTCGTAATTGTTCCTAGTTTCAAAGAGGCGGTAACGACTTCGGCAGTCAAATGTTTGTTGCTGGAAGAACCCACTTATCTCAAAGGAATCGAACCAATATTAAAAACAGCTATGCCTGATTTGAGTGTTTGTATGTCGAAACCCTTTTTTCTGGAAGCAGCACCCAACGGAGTTGACAAAGCCGCCGCCATTCAAACCTTGACCAAAAAATTGAATATTCACCAAAGTGAAATTATCGCTGTTGGTAATGCTGGAAACGATTTGTCGATGGTGCAATATGCTGGATTGGGCGTTTGGGTAGCCAATACTGATGCCGATTTAAAGGATTTTGGTGATGTAATCGTAGCTTCTAATAACGATCATGGAGTGGCTGAAGTAGTTCGACGATTTATTTTGAATTAATTCCATTTTTAATTCTATTCGATTATGATTAAAAATAAAATTTCGTTGAAAAAGCAATTTGATTTTAGGACAATTTTTCTCATTGTTTTTGTTAGTTTTTTCAATGAATTAAAGGCACAAGACGATAGATTTCAATTGCCACTTTCACTTCAAAAATCCTATTTTGAACTAAATATAGGTTCAATAGATTATAACTTTTCGGAATCACAATTTGAAAATTTACCCGATTATGATTTACAATCCGTTGAAGTACCTCATACAGCAGTGCGATTGGTTTTGTATGGCTATAGATTTAACAAAAATATTTCTGCTCAAATAAGCTATATGCGCCCTGTGTATTGGGTAAATTATAAATATGCAAATAGTAATTCGGTCCAAAACACTTCCGTTTGGATGAATGTGGGCGGGTTGACAGTAAAAGCGCAACTGCCAGTTGCGAAAAAGTTGGCTGTTTTTGGGGAATTTGGTTTAGGAGTTATCTCCCGTTTAGGTGGAGAAAATTATATTACTGGCGAAGTAATTGTTAAAAAAGCAAATTACAGTAGCACTCTTTTAGGAGGTGGTTTTAAATACAATTTAACCTCAAAAATCGATCTTTTGTTGAGTTCTGTTTATTCTCCGGGAAACAAACAATTCAACCAGCCTGCTATTTCTTTTCTCTCCACAGGGTTTTCCTATAATCTAAATAAATTGACTGACCAAAGAGTGGAAGAAAAGCGAAATGAAGCCCAATCTATCGGTATGGTGCATCCAAAACATTTATTTCAAGTAGGATATACGAGTCTTATTTTGGGGTATGCAATTAATAATTCTTTTGCAAAAATACCTATATTTTGGGGTGGCGATGCAGAAGCGCGTCA
>CAMAWK010000072.1 GCA_945861915.1 Flavobacterium psychrophilum
GCTTTGTCAATATTGAACTTAAAGGAAACGGAACCTCAAAACCCGTAATTGAAATAATAGGAAGCTATGTTTTAGAAAAAAAATGGAAATACAATCAGTTTTTGATTTCTAGTTTCGATTGGAAAATGCTTGAAGAAGTCCAAACATTAAATCCAAAAATCCGATTAGGAGTTCTTACTGAAGATTCAATTTTAGAGGCTATTGCATTCGCCAAAAGCAAAAAAGCCTTTTCTATTCATCCAAACTATGTATTGTTAACAAAAAAAAATACAGCTTTGATGCAAGAAAATGGATTTCAAGTTTATCCTTGGACGGTCAATGATATTCAGGAAATTAGTCGAATGAAGTCCTTTGGAGTTAATGGTATTATATCGAATTTTACTGATAGAATTTAATTTGAATTATGAATTTCTAAACTCTTAAACTTTTGAAACCTTCTAAACCCAAAATAAGAGAAATGAACCAAAATTTTGACATTATTATCGTAGGAGGCGGTGCAGCAGGATTTTTTACAGCGATAAACATAGTAGAAAAAAATCCGAAACTAAAAGTCGCTATTTTGGAGCGTGGTGTAGATGTACTTCAAAAAGTTCGAATTTCGGGAGGGGGTCGTTGCAATGTAACTCACGCTTGTTTTGAACCTAATGAATTAGTCAAGTTTTATCCTCGTGGCGAAAAAGAATTGCGAGGGCCTTTTCATCAGTTTTGTTCGGGCGATACCATTGAATGGTTCGAAAAACATGGCGTTGAACTCAAAATTGAGGATGACGGCCGGATGTTTCCTGTTTCGAATTCTTCACAAACAGTAATCGATTGTTTTCTACAAGCTACAAAAAAATTAGGCATTTCTGTTTTAACGGGACAAAGTGTACAATCGATTTTTAAAAAAGAAGCCCTCTGGAAAATTGAAACTCAAAATGAACAATACCTGACCGAAAAATTGATTCTCGCCACAGGCAGTAACCCGAAAATTTGGGAAATGTTACATACTTTTGGTCATGCGATTGTGTCACCAGTACCGTCTTTATTTACTTTTAACATTAAAGATGCCAGAATCAAAGACTTGCCAGGAGTTTCGGCTAATGTAAGTTTAAAAGTAAAAGATTCTAAACTCGAAACTTCAGGTGCTTTACTCATAACTCATTGGGGTATGAGTGGTCCGGCGATTTTGAAATTGTCGGCTTGGGGCGCTCGAATTTTGCACGACAAAAACTATCAATTTACGATTTTGGTTAATTGGTTACCTGAATTGGATTTTGAATCAGTCGAAAAAAAACTCAAAGAATTGAAATTGGAGCATGCCAAAAAAGCGGTTTCTAAAAAATCACCTTTTGAAATCACCAATCGATTATGGGAAAGTTTGGTACACGCCTCACAAATTGAAACCGAGACCAAATGGGCAGATATTTCGAAAATTCAAATCCAAAATTTAGCCAATCAATTAACAAATGCTAGTTTTCAAGTGAATGGGAAAAGCACCTTCAAAGATGAATTTGTAACCGCAGGCGGAATCGATTTAAAAGAAATTAATTTTAAAACCATGGAAAGCAAATTACACCAAAACTTGTTTTTTGCTGGAGAAATAGTCAATATTGATGCGGTTACAGGTGGTTTCAATTTTCAAAATGCCTGGACAAGTGGTTTTATTGTGGCGAGTAATTTTTAAAATATTTTATTATATATTTGCCTACAATAATTAATTTATTAATAAACGAATATAGAATCTATTAATCTTTAAATCATGAAAAAAATAGTATGTCTCTTAATTTTAGTTTTTGCTTTTTTTAGCTGTGAAGAAGATTCAACAAACGATCCTGAATTAATTTTTTCAGAAGAAACTTTAGTTTTTAACGGTTCTGAAATGAAATCACTTTTTATAACGACAAAGCCTAAATCGGACTGTGATTATCAAATAACTTCAATGCCTAGCTGGATAAGTGTTAATAAAACTTCGGGTAGAATTTACGAAGATTACGGGATTGATGAAATAAAAATCACTTCAAATTTTACAAATTTCAAGCCGGGTAAATATGAAGGAAAACTTGATTTAACTACAACCTTGGGTAAAAAAAGTATATTGTTAACCGGATTTGTTGGTGAAAGTTTATTGTATTCATTACCAGAAGTATTAAATTTTACAGTTTTCAATAACAGTTTAAAATTTACTATTAAAAATGAAGGTAATATTGATTTGAATTTTGGTATTGAAAATCAAAATAATAAATTAACACTTTCTCAGAATTCAGGTGAAATTGCAATTGGTTCTGAAAAAGAAATAACAGTAAATTTGAACAGGAATGACTTACCGAATGGAATAACTACTTCTAATCTAAATATTACAATCAATAATAAATTAGTTTCAATTGCAGTAAGTATAGATAATTTTAATGAACAAAAAATAATTGTAAATGGAGATGTAATTGATGCTGAATTTTCAAAAACTAAAAATAAATTAGTATTTGTAACATCAAGCCCTTCTAAAGTTTCTATATTGTCATCTAGTTCTGATTCAATTGAAAGTATTTCCTTGTCATATGTTCCTACTTGTATTTCTATATCACCGGACGGCGAGACCGCTGTGGTAGGTCATGATGGAAGTATTACATACTTAAATTTACAAACTAAGACAATCATTGACAATTTTTCTGTCTCATGTGATGCTATAGATGTTGTGCTAGCCAATAATAAATGGGCTTATGTATTTCCTAGGAATGATCAATGGGAGTCAATAAGAAGCATTAACATGAACATAGCAAGTAACAATGAAACCCAAGGAAATGGATACCAAATTTACGCTGGAACAAAAGGCAGATTACATCCTTCAGGTAAGTTTATTTATGGTGCTGATAATGGACTTTCACCATCTGATATAGAAAAATTTAATATTCAAAATGGTACTGCAGTAGGTATTTATGATTCTCCTTACCATGGAGATTATCCTATGAATGGTAATTTATGGTTTTCGGAAGATGGAAATAGAATTTTCACAAGAGGTAAAACGGTTTTGAAAACCTCTGAAATCCAAAATCAAGATATGATTTACAATGGTAAAATTAATTCTGATTCTTTTTCAAATATTGAATGGCTTGATCATTCCAATATAAAAAGTAATTTATATGTCATAGGTTCAAATGGTTACAGCTGGATTTCGCCGAATAGAATGCCATATGTTTATATCTATAATTCAACTAATTTGAGTTATAAAAGTAAATTAGAATTAGAAAAATTTTTAGTTCCTAATAATATTGGAGGAGGCAATTTTTTTGATGCTATACCTTATTTTACATTTAGTAACTCAATTGGAAATAGTTTATTTGTATTAATAAAAGCCAATGGAGCAGGATTGGCGAATGAATGGGCAATTCAAAAATTTACAATTGAATAATCTTTTCGGGAATAAAGTTTTTAAACTAACCCTTTCAGAGTTTAAAACTCTGAAAGGGAAATACAATTTACCGATTCAACCACCAAATACTGCCATTTAGTACTGTTGCAAAACTCACCCAAAGCAAATACGGAATCAATAAATAACCAGCAGTTTTATTGATTTTGGCAAATTTTTGTTGGGTTTCAAAAATTAGTAACCACAGAATGATAATTTCTATTCCAGCTAATAGCGGATTTTGTAAGCCAAAAAACAAAAACGACCAAAATGCATTGAGTCCTAGCTGAACGGCAAAGAAAATGAGAGCGTTTTTTACGGCTTCTTTTTTGTTGTCGATTTGATCCCAAACCAGTCCAGCCGCCACGCCCATCATGGCATACAGCATACTCCAAACGGGAGCAAAAACCCAATTGGGAGGATTGTAACTAGGTTTAATTATAGTTGGATACCAAGAGGTGATGGCGGAACGAGTAACCAAACCCGAAAAATACCCCACCGCCAAACAAGTTACGACTACTGCCGAAATACGTGTTATTTTATTCATCTCACTTTTTTTATCAAAAATACTGAAAATTTGGGAGTATTGTTAGACAGAAATTTTTGAATAGTTTGAAAGAAATAATGAATATATTTGAGGAGATAAAAAGGGTAAGGAAATATTCGTTTTATAATCTGATTTGTTGTGGATTTTTGAAAATTGAGCTAAAATACTATAGAACAAATGAAAAATATATTTTATTGTTATTAATAATATTTACAATTCTGATTAGCTGTAACAATAAGCAATCAAAAAAAATAAACATAAAATTTTCTTACAGTGAAGAAGGAGCGAATAATTCATTCAAAAATATACGGAATAGTGAAGTTGAATTTATTAATACAAAAAAAACAGAAAAAGGATTAGAGATTAGCGTTGATAGAATAGTAACCGGAATTCCATACTATGGAAAGGCAAGAATTTATAAAGACACTTTATTTCTTGATTATTGGGTTAATATTGATGAAGATCAAATTCCATCTGTTGCTGTTCCTTTAAGATTTAAATATGAAATTATTGAAGTTGAATACAAAACAATTAAATTTAATTTTTTAGGAAATAAATTTGAAAAGAGGAATTAAAATGTTTCGGTTAGCAGTGACTACTACAGATTTGGGAATTTGGCTTAATGGGAATTTGGTTTTGTATTTGGGTACTGAAAGCTTTGGATTGGCACATCCGGAAATAGGTTTTATTTAATTTTTAACCTGTTTCAAACACAAACAAAAAAGGGTAGTTCTAATCAGAACTACCCTTTTTTGTTATTGGTCACACTATTTTTTACTCACAATTGCAATTCACTACGTTTAAATTATTATTTGCGTCTACTGTGTTAACAGGTACAGCAGGATTTGACACTTGATTTTTGTATATGGTTCCAATGGGAGTTATGATGGCTGAACCAGGGGGTCTTGTGGTATAAAATTCACCTGTACCTACATTCGTTTCATTATCATCAGGGTCAAGTGGGGTAGGGTTAGGTTGAAACCAATTGTATCTCTCCACATAAGACAAGGTTTCTAAATATGGAAGGGCTAATTCCATAAAACCTTGCTGAATAGCAGTTGATCTCCATGGGTTAGCATTAAACTCCGTTATCCAAATAGGCAAACCATACAAATTGTACACATTAGTTAAATAGGTTTTAAAACGGTTAAATACCTGTGCCGCAGTAGGGTTTGTGTTAACGCTAGGATTACTTCCCCAATCGTACCAATGAACTCCAATGACATCTATTCTTATATCTTGTACTTTTGCTTTATCATTAAAATCTTTTAACCAAGTGTCGGCTGCTCCCTCTGTACCACTTGGAGATACCATTCGCATACCGGTTTTCATCAAATTTTTATACAATCGAACCGCTTCGTCTACAACGCATAATTTAGGATTTCCATATTGCCCAGATTGACCAAAGCAAGCATCTGCTTCATTAAATCCCATTACGTGAGTGCTATTGTATTTGCCAATGTAAATAGCAATATCTGCGGCATCGTCAGCAGCAGTTCCTCCCCAAGCCATGGGCGCAAATTCTGTATCAAGAGAAGAACTTTGGTAATTATTCCATTGGTAACGCCACGAAGTATTTAAATCGCTTCCTAGTCCGGTTCTTCCTTTTTTGCTAACCCAATTCCAAGGCATAACACGAATGAATGAAATGGTATTAAGTAATGTTTTCGGTAATATGTTTATAACTAAATCTGCCTCAGAAGCGATGTAGTTTTTGCTTTTTCCAGTACCATCTTCTTCTATAGCAAAAGTTGCCATGAATCCTTTTTTCAAAACAAAAGATTTGATTCTGTTATTCATCGAACCTGCAATAGCACTACCACTGTGAATGGTGTTTACAGTTATGTTAGCTGAATTTCCTAATTTGTTAATTCCATTATAGACTGTCAAAGGAGTCGTAGAGGCTAAGTTAGCTCTTATCACACATCCATTAAGGTAATAATGATCTAATCGTAAATTAGTTTGATAAACAGCTGCACTTCCATTTATTTTTAATTGTCCTAAATTGTTTGTTGAAATATCTGTTGCAGTGTAGTCAGTTGTTCTAACCCAACCCAACCCAGAAGTAAAGTTTATTTGAACTGAATTTGCCAACGGAGTTGGATTACTTAAACTAACATAGCCACCATCATTAATTGTTACATTACCACCTGAAAATCCCGTGGCAGTTAAGTTGGCAGAACCTACGGTTAAACTACCAGTGCCAATTTGAATAATTCCAGCTGCAGTAATTGTTGTTGTCGAACTATTAATTTGTAAAACTAAACTAATGTTTGAGCTAGGATTGATGCTGTTAGCAGCAGGAACTACATTGGTAATAGAGTCTTTCCAGTTGGCTTCATTATAAAAATTGTTATCCGAAGCAGCACCTGTCCAAACAATCGTTTGCGCATTTGAAAATAAACCGAGGAATACTAGTAAGATTGTTTTAAAAAATAATGATTGTTTCATACAGGGAATTGATTAATTATTTTTTATTATTTTATGGATTGCAAACGCAATTTTCTAAGTTTAGGTTATTCACTTTATTTACAGTTGTTTCTGGAATGGCAGCAGTTGAAACTTGATTTTTATAATTTGTACCAGTGGTTGTTAATGTTGTTCCAGGTCTTGTAGTGTAAAACTCCCCTGTCCCAACTACATTATCAAGTACTGAATCAAAAGGAATTGGATTAGGTTCTATCCAATTGTATCTTTCAACATAGGGTAAAGTTTCTAAATAGGGTAAAGCTAAATTTATAAAAGCAAGATTTGTAGCAGACGATCTGTGGGGATTTGCATTAAATTCAGTGACCCAAATTGGCAATCCATATAAATTATTTATGCTAGTGAGATAGGCTTGGAATCGATTGAAAATTGTAGTTGCACTTGGTTCTGTTGTTTCGTTTTCGGGATCACTTTCCCAATCATACCAATGAACTCCTATTGCATCGATGCGAACATCTTGAGCCACCGCTTTGTTGTTGAATTCTGTTAACCAGTCATTCGCTCCTTCAGCTGTTCCTGTTGGCGAAATCAATCTCATACCAGTTTTCATCAAATTTTTATAAAGATTAACAGCTTCATTTACCACATTATTTTTGGGATTTACTTGCGTATTTGAATTATCAACTTCATTAAAAACGAGTACTTGTATACTATTGTTATCACCTATATTCGAACTCGTACCATTGTTTTCAATTGTTCCGCTACCTCCCAATGAAACTGGAAAATATTCCCAATCTAAAGTGGAATTATCCACGGTATTATTTTTATAACGCCAAGTGGTGTTTAAATCAGTTCCAATCTCTGTTCTTCCTTTTTTATTTACCCAGTTCCAAGGCAATACTCGTATAAAAGAAATAGAATTGAGTAAGGTTTTAGGAAGTGTATTGAGAACTAAATCAGCATCAGAAGCGATGTAATTTTTACTTTTTCCTGTTCCATCTTCTTCAATTGCAAAAGTGACCATAAATCCTTTTTTCAATACAAAAGATTTGATTCTGTTATTCATCGAACCTGCAATAGCACTACCACTGTGAATTGTATTTACTGTAATTAAAGCTGGGTTTCCTAATTTATTTATTCCATCATACACTGTTAATGGAGTTGTAGAAGCTAGGTTCGCTCTAATCACACATCCATTTAGATAATAATTATCCAAACGCAAATTAGTTTGATAAACTCCAGCTATATTATTAACTTTTATTTGACCTATATTATTAGCGGATACAGAGCTTGTTTTGTAATTAGTAGTTTTAACCCAACCAATTCCTGAAGTAAAATTAATTTGTACATTGTTCAGAAAAGGACTAGCGGCAGATAAATCAATATAACCATTCTCATTGATTGTTACAGTTCCTCCCGATAAAGAAGTAGCAGTTATATTAGCTTGACCGAGAGCTAAACTTCCAGTTCCAAATTGAATAGATCCACTTGCGGTTATATTTGCCGAAATATTAATTTGGAGCGATAAGTCAATGTTTAGACTAGGATTGATTGTGTTAGAAGCTGGAGTAATATTTGTTACTGAATCTCTCCAGTTTGTTTCATTAAAGAAATCATTATTTGTAGCTCCAGTCCAAATAAAAGTTTGTGCATTTGTAAATAATCCAACAAATAAAATTAGTAAGGTTCTAAGGTTAAATATTTTGTTCATGATTAGTTATTTTAGTTAATTAATCTTTTTTAATTTGAAAATATATTTATTTTTAATAATGATTAATTAAAAAATAAGGTGTACTTCTGATAGATGAATCGGTTCTGAAAGGAGAGGCAGGTAAACCTTCTGTGTTGAATAATTTTTCTCCATCAGGGTTATTTCCCCATGCATAACGTACAAAAACCGGATTAGCGATTGTATCATTCCACACAATCACTTTGTTCCCTTCAATTCTAGCATTCGCCCATTGATATACTTTATTACTTCCTGCAATGGCAAAATTTGTATGTGTTCCAGTTCCAATAAATCGTAATTGGCTTCCTAAAGCAGAAAAACTAAGCTCGATAGTGTTTCCTACTATTTTCATAGATTCATATGTTGGTCCAGTATACTTTACTTGTTGGTCATTGTATGCCACTTTTTGGGCAGCCAAAGCCAATCGTGTACCTACTGGTTTTTTTGTAAGCGGATGAAGGTTCCACCATTCACCAACATCAATGGTGGTTGCCATTCCTGTGTGTGGTACTGCTAATGTTTTTAATTGTTGCTCCCTCAAAAGCGCCCAATTACTATCCGTTGGTGTTGCATCTGCTGCTTGATAATTGGGTAATTGAACATAAATAAACGGCATAGTTGGATTATTAAAAAGTGTTCGCCAATCTTCGATCATCGCACGTAAATAGATAGAATATAACGTTGGGCTACCCGTGTTTCCCTCACCTTGATACCAAATGGCACCTTTCAAAGCATACTTTTTTATGGGTTCAATCATAGAGTTGTATAAAGCTGTTGGTTTCCATCTCAAATTAACAGGAGCTGGAAGAGCAGACATTACATGTCCTACTTTGTATTTCCAGGTTCCAGCTAAGCTTATGGTTTCATTATTTCCTATTAATTGATAGGAAGAACCGTTCATCCCCCCATTTAGACTATTATTTACAATTCTTACTGTAATAGTATTAGTTCCTGTTACAAAAGTATTGGCAGGAATACTATATTTTCTTGCTGCCCATTCATTGTTAGTATGACCCACAAGAACTCCATTCACATAAGTAGAATCGGCTTCAACAAGAGTCCCGAGTTGTAATTCGGATATATTAATAGCTGTTTGACTAGAAACTACTATATTTTTTTTATACCAAACCGAACCTAGATTTTTTTTTGCAGTAAAAGGGACTGTAATATCAGTCCAACTTGTTGTGCTTGTTGAATTTGATTTCCAGTTGTTTATGATACCCGCATCATTATTTTTTAAAGTAGTATTCCAATTATTTTCGTCATCAATATCTTGTTGTTCAATTCCTGTAACATAAGAAGGATTTTTTAATAATTGAATTTCTGCAATAGTTGAAGGGAAAACCTTCAATGCTTTTTCACTCATCCAAGCATGTATTGGTGTACCACCATAGCTAGAATGAATTAGACCAATAGGAATATTATATTTTTCGTATAATGCTTTTGCAAAGAAATAAGCAGCAGCAGAATATTGCAAAACAGTTGTTGGGTTTGTTTTTGTCCAAGCCCCTGAAGTTAAATCTGTTCTAGGAGTATTAAATTCGTATTCTCTAGGGACATTAAAATTTCGAATAAAATTATTGGTTGAATTATTAACATCAGTCTGATAATAAGCTGTAGTTCCAGATACTGTCATAGCCATATTTGATTGACCGGAACAAAGCCAAACATCGCCAATCATAATGTCATTAATTGTAACTGTATTAGTTGCCGATAAAGTCATGGTATGAGGACCTCCAGGGGGTAAATTTGACAATTGTAATTCCCAATTACCAGTGTTGTTAGCACTAATACTATGATTTTGATTTAAAAAATTAATAGTTATTGCTTCGTTTGGCGATGCCCATCCCCAAATTTTAACGTTGGTATCTCTTTGCAAAACCATTCCGTCACTAATTAGTCTAGGCAAGGTTACCTGGCAAAAAGTAGTTGTAGTTAACAGTAAAAAAAATACTAGAAAAATTGATTGTTTTTGAGTTTTCATATTTATTTGTATTCGTAGCAAAAAAATTAATTCTCTAAGCTAAGAAAGTATTTATTTCATACATTCTTTTATTGCTTAATAAATTTTAATGTGTGTTTCTTGTTTATTTTCAAAAAGTAGACACCTGATGCTAGCGTATCCACAAACAATTTTCCGTTTTCAAAAGGGACATCTATTTTGTTACCAATTGTATTGTATACAATTACAGAATTAACTTCCTCATCACCAAGAATATTAATAATTCCATTAGTTGCAGGATTAGGATGTAAAGAAAAAGACTCTTTTGCAAACTGTTTTATATCTAGAGTTTCGGAAAGTTTTCCGAATACTTCTAATTCATACATTCTTATATTACTAGAACTATTATGAGCTGTAACATAGACTCTTACTTTTGTAGTGGTAACAGGAGTAATATTCTTGAAAGTTGTTAATGGGCTACTAGGATTTCCTATTACATTTAAAGCAGTACTCCATCCTCCAGCACCTGAGTTTAAGCTACCAT
>CAMAWK010000073.1 GCA_945861915.1 Flavobacterium psychrophilum
TGGCATTATTGGGTTTTCTGCAGGAGGACATTTGGCTTCAACAGTGTCCACTCGATATGATGATGTTGTATATCAAGCAGTAGACAACATCAGTGCAAAGCCCAATTTTTCTATTTTAATATATCCTGTAATTTCAATGAATGAAAAAATCACACATAAAGGGTCAAGAAAAAATTTACTAGGAATTGAACCATCTAATGATTTAATAGAAAAATACTCGAATGATAAACAAGTGAATGCTTTAACGCCTCCCACTTTTATTGTACACGCAATAGATGACAAATCGGTTGTTATTGAAAATAGTATTGACTATTTCCTTGCTTTAAGAAAATACAATGTTCTGTCTGAAATTCATTTCTATCAAAACGGTAAACACGGTTTTGGATTGGGTCGAGAAGGCACAACAAGTCTAAACTGGTCAAGAGATTGCGAAGATTGGTTGCGTTTAAGTACTTTTTTGTCAGCTACTGAAAATCAAAAAAAATAAACAGATGAGAACGAAATGTTTTTTACTTATTTCTATATGTTTTTTCAGTTATTCTTCAATAGCACAAACAACCTACAACGAATTCAAACCTGCCGAAAAATGGCTCGATGACAAAGGCAATCACATCAATGCACACGGGGGTGGATTTTTGTTTTATGATAATACCTATTACTGGTTTGGCGAACACAAAACATCGGGACAAGAGGGGAATACGGCTATTTTTGGAGTACGTGTGTATAGTTCAAAAGATATTTATAATTGGAAAGATGAAGGCATTGCACTAAAAATGCTAGACGACACCACATCAATGTTGCAAAAAGGCTGTGTGCTCGAAAGACCGAAAGTGATTTACAACAAAAAAACCAACAAATTCGTGATGTGGTTTCATCACGAATTAAAAGGACAAGGGTACAGCGCGGCATTAACAGGTATCGCTGTTTCGGATAAAGTAACGGGACCTTACCAATACATCAAGAGTTTTA
Organism: Flavobacterium psychrophilum; assembly: GCA_945861915.1. GTDB lineage: Bacteria > Bacteroidota > Bacteroidia > Flavobacteriales > Flavobacteriaceae > Flavobacterium > Flavobacterium psychrophilum_E. Next base: position 970 of record CAMAWK010000073.1, read on the forward strand.
GATTAAACCCTTCAGTTTGGGCTAAAAATTTCGGCAAAGAGCAACAAGAAGCAGTTTACCAAAAAATAAATTCTGGGAGTAAAGACCTTAAACAAAAAGACATTGATGGCGCCATAATGGTTAGAGATTTTGAGAAAGGGCAAATGTCCAGAGATATGACTCTTTTTGTAGATGATGATCAAACGGGCTATCACATAACCGCTTCCGAAGAAAATCAAACTTTATTGATTTCAAAATTATCAGATGATTATTTATCGGTTTCCGAGGAATATGTGCGAGTTTTTTCAGGAGAAACTAATGAAGCGCCCGCTATTTTCAAAAAAGACGGCAAGTATTTTATGTTTTCCTCTTTCACCACAGGTTGGAAACCCAATCCGGGTCGACTATCAGTTTCAGACAATATGATGTCAGGTTGGAAAGCGTTGGAAAATCCTTGTCGAGGTAATGAAGAAGAAATGAAAACCACTTTTTATTCGCAAAGTACCTATGTGTTGCCAGTTGAAGGCAAAAAAAATGCCTTTATTTATATAGGCGATCGTTGGAAACCCGAAAATCATATCGATGGGCGGTATGTTATTCTCCCGGTAGAATTCGATAATGGAATTCCTTTTTTGAAATGGTATGACACTTGGAATTTGGATTTTTTTAAAAATTAAAGACCCACCTGAGCCATGAAATATTATCTTTTAAAAGTTTATTTTATACTTGCTTTAATTCTTTTTATAGGAATTAATGCTAGTGCTCAGGTTAAAAAGCCAAATGTTTTATTTATTATTTGTGATGATTTAAACGATTATGTGGGTGCTTTTGGAGGACATAAACAAGCATTTACCCCCAATATTGACAAATTAGCGGCCTCAGGAGTTTGTTTTATAAACGCTCAAACAAATGTTCCTGTATGTTCTCCTTCTCGAAATTCTTTGTTTACAGGTATATATCCTCATGATTCTAGAGACTTTGAATGGACAAGCCATACCAAGCATGAGGTTTTGAAAAACAATAAAACCATCATGAAGTATTTTCAAGAAAATGGATATTACACTTTAGGTACCGGCAAATTAACACATGAATCACCTAAAACTGAGTGGCAGGAGTGGGGTATGAATGAAGCAAATAATTACGGTCCAGTTTATTTTGATGGAACAAAATCAATAGCTAATCCAGCTGTGCCGGCGCCTTTTAATAGCATCGGAGCTATTGACGGTTCGTTTGGTAGGCTAAAAGAAGGAGGGAATTCTAATGGGGTAAAAGGCGAAAGAGGATGGGTTTATGGTTGGACTAACGAACCTATGATGTATCATAATGATTTAGATAGAGATTTGCTTCAAGATGAAAAACATGCACAATGGGCTGTTGAAAAATTGAAAGAATTAGAGTCAAACAAAGATCAAAAGCCTTTTTTTATGGGTGTTGGGTTTGTTAGACCTCACACACCTTTGCATGTCCCGGATAAATATTTTGATCTATTTCCATTCGATAAAATCGAATTGGAAAAATGGTTAAAAGACGATGAAAAGGATACTTTTTACGACAAGAATATGATTAGCAAGGACACAAATCAAGATTTAGAGGAAAAAGTTAGAGGGAAAAGATATTATAAAATGCTCTTAGAGTCTTATGGCGGAAACAAAGAAATAGCCCTAAAGCATTTTTTACAAGCCTATTTGGCCTCTATTGCATTTGTAGATGAACAAGTTGGTGTTGTTTTAAACGCTCTAGAAAAAAGTGCATTTAAGGATAATACAATCATAATTTTTACCAGCGACCACGGTTGGCAAATGGGTGAAAAAGCATATCTATATAAAAATTCACCTTATGAGGAAAGTACGAGGATTCCTTTAATTATAAAAACCCCTATGACAAAAGCAGGAGAAAAAGTGGCTCATCCGGTATCTTTAATAGATATTTATCCAACTTTAGTTGATCTATGTAATGTAAAAGGGTCGAATAAAAAAAATGAAATGGGAGCAAATCTAGGAGGTTTTAGTTTGAGACCTTTTTTAGAAGATTCCAATTCAAAAAAATGGGAAGGACCTAATGGGGCTCTTACTATTATTGGAAATTTTGGAAATGCAATTCCAAAAGAAAAACAAAACTATTCGTATAGAACTTTAGATTGGCGTTACATAAGATATTCAGATGGAAACGAAGAATTATACGATCATCGAATAGACCTTTATGAATGGAATAATATAGCATCAAATACAAAATGCAAGAGAATCAAAAAGGAGTTACAAAAAGGAATGAATCAGATTATTGGAAATAAATAAATAGAAATGAAAAAGAAAGTAATTATTTTAAGTGTATTATTAGCTTTTCTTTTCCAATGGAACGGAAACAGTCAGAATGCGCAAAAACCAAACATTATCGTTATTATAGCCGATGATTTGGGCTATGCCGATGTAGGTTTTAATGGTTGCAAAGACATTCCAACACCTAATATTGATAGAATTGCCAGCAACGGAGTGAAATTTACCAACGGGTATGTGACTTTTTCTGTTTGTGGTCCAAGCAGAGCGGGGCTTTTGACGGGTCGTTATCCACAGCGATTTGGATACGAACGCAATCCGCAATATCGACCACAAGACCCCAATATGGGATTACCCAAAACAGAAAGTACGCTGGCTGAAACTTTAAAAAAGGTTGGTTACACTTCAGGAATTATTGGGAAATGGCATCAAGGAGCTGACATTTCAAACCATCCTTTAAATCGGGGTTTCGATGAATTCTTCGGACATTTAGGTGGCGGACACGCCTATTTTCCTGAACTTTTAACCATCAAAGACAGCTATTCAGTTGAAAACAATGAAGGAGAAAGTTATAAAACTTGGATTTTGAGAAATCACGAACCCATCCAAACCAAAAAATACTTAACCGATGAGTTTTCAGACGAAGCCGTTCAGTTTGTCGAAAGACATCAAAAACAACCTTTCTTTCTGTACTTAGCTTACAATGCACCCCATTCGCCGCTTCAAGCAACTCAAGAATATTTAGATCGTTTTCCGAATATAACTGATAAAAAGAGAAAAACATATGCAGCAATGGTAAGTGCTGTTGATGATGGCGTTGGTAAACTTTTAGATCAATTAGAAAAACTACATTTAGATAAAAACACATTGGTTTATTTCTTGTCAGACAACGGCGGACCCGAAAAGGACAATAGCTCTGATAATGGTGTGTTGCGTGAAGGAAAATCCTCAATTTATGAAGGCGGTTACCGAGTGCCTTTTGCAATGCAATGGAAAGGAACCGTTTCTCCTGGCGTTTATGAAAACCCTGTTTCTTCACTAGATATTTTTGCCACAATAACTGAACTTTCAAAAGCGCCAATTGCTAAAGAAAAACCTTTAGATGGCGTGAATTTAATTCCTTTTTTAACAGCCAAAAAGAAATCATTGCCACACGAAACAATCTTTTTAAGAAAATTTGACGAAAAAGCCTATGCTGTTCGCTACAAAGATTTCAAATTAGTTTTGGATAAAACCAATATTCCCGAATTGTATAATTTGAAAGATGATAGTGGCGAACAAAATGATATTGCAAAACAAAATCCAGCAACTCTAAAAAAAATTGAAAAAATCAGAATAAAATGGGACTCGCAATTAATTGAACCCATTTTTGCTGGTTTGAAGATGAACAAAAATAAAAACAATAAAAAATGAAAATTCAAAAACACACACTTTTACTTCTGGTTTGTTTACTAGTATCAACAGTTACGTTCAGTCAAATACGCTTGCCAAAATTAATAAGCGATGGACTTATTTTACAGCGTGAAACTAAAGTCAAAATTTGGGGTTGGGCTGCTCCAAAAGAGAAAATTACAATCGATTTTATTAATAAAAAATATAAAATTACAGCAAATAGCAATGGCGAATGGGAATTGCAATTGTCTAACTTGAAAGCAGGCGGTCCTTATGTGATGAAAATTGCTGCATCGAATACCATCGAAATCAACGATATCTTAGTTGGAGATGTTTGGCTTTGTTCAGGTCAGTCGAATATGGCGATGACTGTTGGAGCTGTTCGAGATTTATATGAAAATGAAATTGCCAGTTCTGAAAATAAAATGATCCGAAACTTTGAGATGCCTCGCGACTACGAATTCAATACACCAAAAACTGATGTTAGCGGAGGTGCTTGGGTAAGTGCCAACCCAACCAATGTAATTAAGTTCTCTGCGGCAGCTTATTTTTTTGTTAAAGATTTGTATGCTAAATACAAAATCCCAATGGGAATGATCAACGCCAGTTACGGCGGAACACCTATTCACGCTTGGATTAGTGAGGAAGATTTAAAAGCATTTCCTGACAGTTATAAAGAAATTGCCGACTTAAAAAATCCTGAATTTGTTAAAAACATCGAAAATAAAGATATCGAATTAGAAAAGAATTGGAACTCAAATCTCCTCCTTAACGACGAGGGAATTGCCACAAAAGGCAACTGGCAATCCAATACAACAGCTACTTTAGATTGGCAAGAAATGAAAATGCCAGGAATGTGGAATGGCACATCAATAGAAAAAGTGAATGGCGCAGTTTGGTTTAAAAAAGAAATCGAAGTAACAAAAAAATTAGCCGATAATGAGTCAACTTTGCATTTAGGAACGATAATGGGAGCCGATTCTACTTATGTAAACGGAAAATTCGTTGGTTTTGGCAAAGACCAATGGTCAACAAGAAAATATGAAATCCCAGCCAATTCTTTCCTAGAAGGAAAAAACACCATTACTATCCGAGTAGTGAAAAAACGAGGCTACGGTGGTTTTATTCACGGGTTTAAATATGAACTCAATGGCAAAGACGAAACCGTTTCATTAGCATCAGATTGGAAATATAAAATTGGTTTTAAAACAGATGCTTTGCCTAATGTGGTAGTACTAAGATGGAAACCTACAGCTTTGCATAATTCGATGATACAACCGATTAAAAAATGTACTTTTAAAGGCGCTATCTGGTATCAAGGTGAAGGAAATTCTGGAAAACCAAAAGAATATGCCCAACTTTTACCTACGCTTATCAACAATTGGAGAACACTATTCAATCAACCTAAAATGCCGTTTATGTTTGTTCAATTACCCAACTATCAATCCACAAAAACAGAACCATCTGAAAGTAATTGGGCAGGATTGAGAGAATCACAGCTAAAAACTTTAGCAATACCTTACACTGGAATGGCAACAACCATTGATGTTGGACAATCAAATGACATTCATCCACACAGAAAGAAAGAAGTTGGTAGTCGTTTGGCTTTGGTGGCTCAGAATCTGGTTTATGGAGAAAAAAATGTAGTTTGCTACGGTCCTAAGTTCGAATCAATGAAAATAGTAAACGGCAAAATTGAGTTATCATTTTCTACTTTTGGAAGTGCGATGCAATTCAAAGGCAACGCACAGATTACCAATTTTGCGATAGCTGGCGAAGACAAAAAATTTGTTTGGGGGCAAGTTAAAATAGAAAACGGAAAAATCATCGTTTGGAATGATGCTATTCCAAATCCAATTGCTGTAAGATATGCTTGGGCCGATAATCCTGAAAATGGACAATTGTTATTCAATGCCGAAAGTATACCAGCTTCACCATTCAGAACAGATTCTTGGTAAGTGGCTATAAATTATTTTGGTTTTTACATAAGATATTAGGCAAATTTAGATATACAAATTTAATTATGAAAACAGCAAACAAGTATTTTGTCACTTTAGTTATAATACTCTTAACAATAACAGCCATTGGTCAAGTAAAATTGCCTAAACTAATAAGTAATGGTATGGTTCTACAACGAGATACAACCATTAAAATTTGGGGATGGGCAGCTCCAAACGAGGCTGTAACTATTAATTTTTTGAATCAAAATCATATTGTTAATGCTAATAACACAGGTAATTGGGAATTGCAATTATCTAATTTACCTGCAGGAGGTCCACATGCTATGACCTTAACAGCATCCAATACCATTACAATCAATGATATTCTTATTGGCGATGTTTGGCTTTGTTCTGGACAATCGAATATGCATATGAACGTTGGAGGTACAGGATCTACCTATCAAAGTGATATAAACAATTCAACTAATGATAAAATTAGGCATTTTAAAGTACCATTAGTGTATGAATTTAATACTCCAAAAACTGATTTAACAGGTGGTACATGGATTAAAGCCAACCCTACTAATGTATTGCAATTCTCTGCTGCAGCGTATTTCTTCGCAAAAACATTGTATGATAAATATCAAATTCCGATTGGGTTGATTAATTCCAGTTCTGGCGGCACACCGATTCACGCTTGGATGAGCGAAACTGCGCTAAAATATTTTCCTGAAACAGTTGCAGAAATTCAGTTATTAAAAAATCCTACTTATGTAAACAATATTATTCAAAATGATTTCAATTTGGAGAATAATTGGAATACTCTTCTAAAAAATAATGATGCTGGAATCATAAACAATTGGAAATCTAACAATACGGACACTTCTACTTGGGGTGATATTACGGTGCCTTTTACCAAAAGAGATATTGGTTCAGTTTGGTATAAAAAAGACATAACCGTAACGGCCGATATGGTAGCAAATCCATCTAATTTGAAACTTGGAGCTTTGATTGAAGTTGATTCAACTTATGTAAACGGAAAATTCGTTGGTTTTAACAACAAGGAATGGGCTTACAGAAATTACACTATTCCTGCAAACACCCTAGTTCTAGGGAAAAATACGATTACAGTTAGACTTGTGAATAATAGCCTAACAGGAGGATTTACGGGGTATGGGTTTCAATTAGTCGGAGGAAGCAACCAAACAGAGATTATTGATTTAAAAGGGACTTGGAAATTTAAAGTGGGTTATGCAATGTCTGTTTTACCAAATCCAGTTGTTTTAGAATGGAAACCAACCTCTTTGTACAACGGCATGCTTGAACCCTTAAAAGACTATGTTATGAAAGGGGCAATTTGGTATCAAGGAGAAGGAAACGCTGTAAAATCTCCCCAATATGCAATCTATTTACGTTCGTTAATTGATAATTGGCGAACCCTTTTTAAAAATCCAACAATGCCATTTATATATGTGCAACTACCTAATTATCAGGCAGCGGTTGCCAATCCATCAGACAGTGGCGGTTGGCCATATTTGAGAGAATCACAGCTTAAAACACTCGCAATTCCTTTTACAGGTATGGCAACTACGATAGATGTTGGTGACCCAAACAATATTCATCCGGTTTACAAAAAACCAGTTGGTATTCGTTTGGCTCTTGCCGCTCAAAAGGTAGCTTATAACAATGAGCAACTAGTGTATTCTGGTCCCATCTATGAATCAATGAAAATTGTAGGTAATACAATCGAACTGACTTTTAATACATTAGGAAGTCTTATGAAATTTAAATCCAATGGAACACCTATAGGAACGCATACTAATTTTGCTATTGCAGGAAGCAATAAGACTTTTTCTTGGGCTCAAGCCAGAATTGAAGGAAATAAAGTAATCGTTTGGAATGATGCCATACCTAATCCAGTTGCTGTTCGATATGCTTGGGGTCAAAATCCAGCTGGAGAAAAATTATTCAATACAGAAGATTTACCTGCATCGCCTTTCAGGACAGATTCTTGGGCAGTTGGAAAACAATACTTTTTAATTAATTACAACTAATTTTAAAAAAGAAAATTAATTAATTTATACACTCAAAAACCAATTTTACTATGTTTAAATCCACTTCAATAAAGAAAAAAAGTACCATTGTAGCTTTTTTAGTTTGCATTGCTTTTCAAACAAAAGCACAAAATCGAGAAGTTCAATTGCTAGATACAGGCTGGAAATTTCTCAATAAAGAAATTAGCGCTACTATAAACGAGATAGACGATTCGTCATGGTCAACCGTTACTGTACCTCACGATTGGGCAATAGCAGGGCCTTTTGATATGAATATCGATTTACAAGCGGTTCAAGTTTTGGAAGATGGCGATAAAAAACCAAAATTAAGAACAGGTAGAACAGGCGCTTTGCCTTGTTTTGGAATTGGTTGGTATAGAAAAGCACTCAACGTTTCAAAAGCAGATGAAGGTAAACGTGTTTTTGTAGAATTCGACGGAGCAATGAGCCGTGCCAAAGTATATTTAAATGGTGTGTATGTAGGCGAATGGCCTTACGGTTATTCTTCATTTACATTTGAATTGACTAAGTTCATTCAATATGGAAAAGAGAATACCTTGTCTGTTCGTTTAGAAAATAAAGAGGAATCTTCTAGATGGTATCCGGGTGCGGGAATTTATAGAAATGTTAGATTGGTAAAAACCGCTCCCGTTCGTGTAGCTAATTGGGGAACTTACATTACAACACCAATTGTTACAGACAAACAAGCAGAAGTAAACATCAAAACCGAAATTGATGGCGGCGAAAACGTGCAATTAGTAACCGAAATTTTCGATACCAAAGGCAAAAAAGTAGCCTCAACTAAAACCAGCGGTACCAAAGTTTTTGAACAAAAATTAAAAGTAAACAAACCTAGTTTATGGAGTCCAGAAACGCCTATTTTATACACTGCAGTTTCTAAAGTTTTTGTTGGAAAAACACAAACAGATGAATACAAAACCACTTTTGGTTTTAGAACTATCAAATTCGACAAAGACAAAGGATTTTTCCTGAACGGGAAATATACCAAATTCAAAGGGGTTTGTTTGCACCACGATTTAGGATCTATCGGAGCAGCAGTAAATTATCGTGCTACTGAGCGTCAATTGGTGATGATGAAAGAAATGGGTGTCAATGCCATTCGAACTTCTCATAATCCACCTTCGTTAGAGTTACTAAAAATTTGTGATAGTATTGGTCTAATGGTTCAAGTAGAAGCGTTTGATGAATGGAAAAACGGAAAAAATGAAAATGGATACGGAGAATTTTTTGATGCTTGGGCCGAAAAAGATTTAACGACGATGATCAAAAGAGACCGCAATCATCCCTCGGTAATAATGTGGAGTATAGGAAACGAAATTCGGGAACAAGGAATGCCAGAAGGTGCTGCAATGGCTCGATTCTTAACTAAAATTGCGCACGATTTAGACCCCACTCGTCCTGTTTCTGCAGGTTTCAATAATTATAACGGAGCTATAAAAAACGGATTGGCAGCCGAAGTTGACTTAGTTGGTTTTAATTATGCTCCTGATGAGTATACCAAAAAACACCTAGCCTATCCAAATTTCACAATCTACGGAAGCGAAACTGCCTCAACAGTAAGTTCTCGTGGCGAATATAAATTCCCTGTAACTCCTTCTAAAAAAGCGTGGTACACTGACTATCAATTAACCAGTTATGATTTAGAAACCTGTAGCTGGGCGGATTTACCTGATTTTGAATTCCAATACCAAGACGATTTAGATTTTATTGCAGGTGAATTTGTTTGGACAGGCTTCGATTATTTAGGAGAACCTTCTCCTTATAACGAAGGGACTCCCGCTAGAAGTTCTTATTTTGGAATTGTAGATTTAGCTGGATTACCTAAAGATCGTTACTATTTATACCAAAGTAAATGGAGCGACAAACCAGTATTTCACGTGTTGCCACACTGGACTTGGCCTGACCGTTTGAATCAAAAAGTGCC
>CAMAWK010000074.1 GCA_945861915.1 Flavobacterium psychrophilum
TTTTAAACGCAGCTCACACCGAATTTTTCGCACAATTATATGACCAATATTTAGAAAATCCCGATAGTGTTGAACCTAGCTGGAGAAGTTTTTTTCAAGGGTTTGATTTTGGGATGGAAACCTACAACGGTGAAAATCCAGTTCAATATATTACAGAAACGACAGTGGCTCCGACAGATAATTCTAAAATATCCGAGCAACTTCAAAAAGAATTTAAAGTAATAAAATTAATCGAAGGCTATCGCACAAGAGGGCATTTGTTTACTAAAACAAATCCTGTTAGAGAGCGTAGAAGTTTTTCGCCAACACTTGATTTAGAAAATTTCGGATTATCTAATGCCGATTTAAACACTGTTTTTGATGCGGCAAAAATACTTTATTTAGCACCTTGCCCGCTTAGCGCTATTGTAAAACACTTAGAATTAGTCTATTGTCAGCATATTGGTATTGAGTACATGTACATGCGAAAGCCAGAAGTGATTCAGTGGATTCAAGATAGAATCGGAATTAATGACAACCAACCTAGTTTTACTTCAGACCAAAAAAAGAATATTCTAAACAAATTAAACGAAGCAGTTTCGTTTGAAAACTTTTTACATACTAAATATGTAGGTCAAAAACGATTTTCGCTAGAAGGAGGAGAATCCGTAATTCCTGCTTTAGATGCTTTGATAGAAAGAGCTGCCGAAAAAGGCGTAGAACAATTTGTGATGGGAATGGCACACCGAGGCCGTTTGAATGTGTTAGCAAACATATTTGGAAAATCAACCCAAGATATTTTCGGAGAATTTGATGGTAAAGATTACGACCAAGAATATTTTGACGGAGATGTGAAGTATCATTTAGGACTCACAGCCGATAAAACAACCCGATCTGGCAAAAAAATCAATATCAATTTAGCTCCAAATCCTTCGCATCTTGAAACTGTAGGTGCTGTTATAGAAGGAATTACAAGAGCCAAACAAGACAAGTATTTCCCAGATGATTTTTCTAAAGTACTACCCATTGCCGTTCACGGTGATGCTGCCATTGCAGGTCAAGGACTTTTATATGAAATTATTCAAATGGCTCAATTGGACGGATACAAAACGGGGGGAACTATCCATATTGTCATCAACAACCAAGTGGGTTTTACTACCAACTATTTAGACGCACGTTCTTCTGTTTATTGTACCGATGTTGCCAAAGTAACGTTGTCGCCCGTTTTACATGTCAATTCAGACGATGTAGAATCGGTAGTTCATGCGATACAATTTGCTTTAGATTTCAGAATGGAATTTGGCAGAGATGTATTTATTGATTTATTAGGCTACAGAAAATATGGTCACAATGAGGGTGATGAACCCCGTTTTACCCAGCCTTTATTATATAAAATCATTGCAAAACATAAAAATCCTAGAGACATTTATGCCGAAAAATTGATTGCAGAAGGGGTAATTGATGCAGATTTAGTTAAAACTATTGAAAAAGAATATAAAGACGATTTAGATCATAATCTTCAAGCTTCACGTAAGAAAGATTTAACCATCATCAGTCCGTTTATGAAAAATGAATGGAAAGGTTTTGAGCAAGTTTCAGACTCTGAAATGCTTTATAAAGTAGATACAAAAGTCAAAAAAGATAGGTTAGATTCAATTATAAATACGATTTCTACTTTGCCATCTGACAAGAAATTTATCTCTAAAATTTCTAAAATAGTTACCGATCGTAAAACGATGTATGACAATGACACCATCGATTGGGGAACAGCAGAAGCATTGGCTTACGGAACACTTTTGACCGAAGGATATGACATTCGTATTTCTGGTCAGGATGTAGAACGTGGTACTTTTTCACACCGTCATGCGGTAGTGAAAGTAGAAGATTCAGAAGAGGAAGTAGTTTTATTAAATGCTATTGAAGACAAAAAAGGGAAATTTAATGTTTTCAATTCCTTGTTATCAGAATATGGCGTTTTAGGTTTTGACTATGGATATGCTTTGGCAAATCCAAACGCCTTGACTATTTGGGAAGCACAATTTGGAGATTTCTCTAATGGAGCTCAAATTATGATTGACCAATACATTTCTTGCGGAGAAGATAAATGGAATAATCAAAACGGAATCGTGATGTTATTACCTCATGGTTACGAAGGACAAGGAGCCGAACACTCTTCAGGTAGAATGGAACGCTACTTACAATTGTGTGCTAGACATAATATGTTTGTAGCCGATTGTACCACGCCAGCCAATTTCTTTCACTTGCTTAGAAGACAAATGCGAACCAAATATCGCAAACCTTTAATTGTTTTTACTCCAAAAAGTTTATTGCGTGATCCAAGATGTGTTTCTACACAAGAAGAATTATTCAATGGAAGTTTCCAAGAAACGATTGATGATAGTACCGTAAACAAAGCCGATGTAAAAAGTTTGGTTTTTTGCACCGGAAAATTCTATTATGACATCACTGCCGAAAGAGAAAAAAACGGACGAAAAGATGTGGCTGTGGTTCGAATAGAACAATTGTTCCCTTTGCCAATCGAGCAATTAAAAACTATTATCGCTAGGTATCCAAATGTGGATGATTATGTATGGGCACAAGAAGAACCAAAAAACATGGGGGCTTATAGCTTTATGTTGATGAATTTCAATTTGATAAAATGGAGATTGGCTTCTCTAAAAGCCTATTCAGCTCCCGCTTCAGGAAGTTATACCAGAGCAAAACGACGACAAGCAGACGCCATTAAAATGGTTTTTGATAAAAATTTATTTAGATAGAAAACAATATAAAATATAAAATTCATAACTTAAAATAGTACAAGATGATTTTAGAAATGAAAGTCCCATCACCAGGGGAATCGATAAAAGAAGTAGAAATTGCCACTTGGTTAGTAAAAGATGGTGATTATGTAGAAAAAGACCAAGCTATTGCTGAAGTTGACTCTGATAAAGCAACACTAGAATTACCTGCAGAAGCTAGCGGAATTATAACCCTAAAAGCAGAAGAAGGAGATGCTGTAGCTGTAGGAGCGATTGTTTGTTTAATTGATACTGCGGCGGCTAAACCTTCGGGATCTACTGCTGCTCCAGTGGTTGCTCCTGTTACTGAAGCTCCTAAGCCAGAAATTAAAACTGCTCCGGCTCCAGTAGCTGCTGCCAATTATGCCTCTGGAACTCCATCACCAGCGGCTAAAAAAATATTAGACGAAAAAAACATACAACCTTCGGATATAGTTGGTACTGGTAAAGACGGCAGAATCACTAAAGATGATGCTGTTAACGCAACTCCATCGATGGGAACGCCAACTGGAGGAAGTCGTGGTACAGAGAGAACCAAACTATCTATGCTTAGACGAAAAGTAGCAGAAAGATTAGTAGCCGCCAAAAATGATACAGCCATGTTAACGACTTTTAATGAAGTCAACATGACGCCAATCAATACGTTGCGTAATGAATATAAAGATGCCTTCAAAGCCAAACACGGAGGCATTGGTTTAGGCTATATGTCGTTTTTTACCAAAGCAGTAACAAGAGCGTTGCAATTATTCCCTGATGTGAATTCGATGATGGATGGTGATTATAAAATTGGTTTTGATTTTTGTGATATTTCTATAGCAGTTTCAGGTCCAAAAGGATTAATGGTTCCTGTAGTTCGTAATGCCGAAAATTTAACTTTTAGAGGTATCGAAGCTGATATAAAAAGGTTAGCCATTAAAGCACGTGACGGACAAATCACTGTTGATGATATGACAGGTGGAACATTTACTATTACTAACGGAGGTGTTTTCGGAAGTATGTTGAGTACTCCAATAATCAACCCACCACAATCTGGAATATTAGGAATGCACAATATTATCGAGCGACCTATTGCCGTAAACGGAAAAGTAGAAATTCATCCAATGATGTATGTGGCTCTTTCATATGACCACCGAATTATTGATGGTCGTGAATCTGTTGGTTTCTTAGTGGCCGTAAAAGAAGCACTCGAAAACCCTGTAGAATTATTGTGTGATAACAATCCTAAAAAAGCATTTGAGTTGTAAAAAGTAACTCAATCTTATTTTTAAATCCCAACTATTTTTAAAAATAGTTGGGATTTTTTGTTTTTCTATTGCTTGATTTTTTTTTCGTTATCAATCTCTGGATCATTTTGTACCATACAATCTATTAAAATCGAGAAGGAGCTCCAAATAAGTATTGCTAAGTTATTAATTTAGCTTAAGTAATTGATTTTATGTGATTTAATGCTTTTTTGTATAGTATTTGTATAGTTTTTTTGAAGTTGAGAATGTAGTTTAATCTTGATACATATTATACATTTGCATTTAATTAATCAACTAAATTACATATTATGAAAAAAATTACTCTTTTAATTACACTAATGCTATTTAGCTTTGCAAACGCACAGCAAGAAGTTATTGAAAATTTTCAAACACCTACTTCGTACACAGTTAATAAATTTGAAGGATTATCCGACGCATCAATAGTGGTGGATCCTGCAGCTGGAGGAACTAGAGGGAATGTACTGAAAATGGTTAGTGTTTCAGGCGGGAATCCGTGGCAAGGTGCTGAAGTTATATTTTCAGCTAGTAAAATCAGATTAACAACCGATAAAACAATGAAAGTAGATGTTTACTCTACTCAGGCTTTTACATTGTTAGGAAAAGCAGAGGTTGGTGCAACTGCCTCAGCAACTTCAGCAAACTACACTACTCCAAATGCATGGCAAACACTTACTTTTAATTTTGCTAACGCTTATGATGGTACTGCTGCTGCAAATGGTGAATATTCAAAGATTGCGTTTTTCCCTAATTGGAAATCAACTAATAATGGTTTCAATACGCCTCCTGCAAATTTCACACTTCATTTAGACAATATTACTGGAGTAAAAGTATCTACAGCACCTGCTTTTGTACCGCCTGCAGCCCCAACTCCTACAACACCAAATGCTCAGGTTTTTAGTATATTTAGTGATACAGCAGGTTTTACTAACAATTGGACCCCTGACTATTCATTTGGAGGTTTTTTAGGAAAACCAGATTTAGATGCAACTGCAGGGGTTAATACGGCGATTAAAATGGATTTTTCTACCCAAGGATATGGAGAAGGTTTAGATCCAGCTCTACCTCGTAAAGATGTTTCTTCTTATGGGTTTTTAAATTTTGATTATTACGTTCAAAGTGGCGATAGTAATGCAGGGTCTTTAGGTCATCAATTCTATATTGACTTAATTCATAGAATTGGAGCGGATAACACGGAATCTTTTTATGGAATTGGATCAACAATACTAACAACTGGAGGAGCTTCTGAACAGGTTAAAAAGCTTATCGTTTTTGATTCTTGGCAAACCGTTAGTATTCCTTTGTCAGATTTTGTAGGATTTAGTCCAGCTAACTTTTTTCAGTTTAAAATTGGAGCTTCATCTGATTTACGAACAAAAACTGCCTTTTTTGACAACATTTATTTTTCTGTGAACAACCCTTCTCTTGGAACAGATTCTTTTGTAGCTTCAAAAGTAAGAATGTATCCAAATCCTGCAAAAAACACTTTAAACATTGATGCGAATGGTTCAATTGAAAAAGTATCTGTTTACAGTATTTTAGGTCAAGAAGTTTTATCAAAAAAACCAAATAGCAATTCAACAACTTTACAAACAAGTGGTTTACAAAGAGGAACTTATATTGTTAGATCTACAATTGATGGTAAAACAACTACCTCAAAATTAGTAAAAGAATAAATTAACCTGTTTATAGTAATAATGCGAAAAGCATCCCGCAGGGCGGGATGCTTTTTTGTTTTTATATTTTTCTCTACACTTTTTGTAGATACAAACAATGATTATAATAATCGATAATTCCTTTTCCTTTCAACAAAATATCAGCGCCAATAATTCCTTGAACTTTTTTTGATTTATGTTCAATTAAGGCTTGATTTACATGTGACAAATCGAAAATAACAATGTCAAACTCAGTAATTTTCCAACGTCCTAGTTGTAGCTTATTCCCTTTTGCGATTTGAGTGTACATGCCTGTTGCACCTGCCCCGGAAGCCTTGGTGTTCGATTTGGTTGCTTTTAGTCCAAAACATTCAATGCCTTCAAAACCCACACAACTTGAACTTGCACCTGTATCGAGTATAAAATTCCCTCTCACACCATTTATTTTTGCTTTTAGAAGTAAATGCTGTGTTTTGGTTACTTTAAATTTTATTTTCTGATACCGTTCTTTTTTAAGAATTTCGGGCAATATTTTCATTTCCTAAAGTATTTAAAACCCAAAAATAATCCAATTGCAATCAAAAATAGTAGAATATATAAATAATAATTTGATGATGATTCTGACGCTTCCATTCCGCCATAATAGACAAAAGCACTCCAATAATAGGGCGATTTTTTGGCATTTGAAATCGATTTGTCTTTCAGGAAATCTTGTTTTGCCTTAGTGTTGGCTTCAAAATAAGACAAGTTGTTTGAGCAGTTTTTATAAAAATAGTTCATAAAAACCGAGGTTGTATAATCGTTTACTTTCCATAATGAAAACAATAGGTTTTGTGCGCCAGCAAATTGAAATCCTCGAGCAATACTCATCGCTCCCTCGGACTTATAAAGTTTGCCAATACCCGTTTCACAAGCACTTAAAACGACCAAATTGGGTTTGATGTTAAGATTATAAAGTTCTGAATACAAAATTTCCTGATCATAAAATTTTATACTTGCCGGAGTTTCTGTATCGCCAGAAGTGGCGTGCGTGCTCAGATGTAAAATTGAATAATTAGAAGCATTCTTCTTGAAATTGTTGAAATTGGCTTTTGAATTATCAAAAAACTTGCCTTCGAAATTCGATTGTATTGATTGCATTTCAATTTTGGAAAACGACAATTCGTAATTGGTTTTTTCGAACACAGGAAAAATTCCAAGAACGGTTTCCTTATCGCTTGAAATGGGTTTTCCTTCTAAATAAAATATTGCCGAATTATTGTAAGCAATCCTGAAATCATTCAATAAATAATGCATTTGGGCAAAATTAGTCGTTGTACTCTCTTTTGTAATCAAAGCTTCGAAAGGCAAAAAATTTAAGAGCCCATCAGGAACAATCATTAGGTTTTGGTAAGTTCTATTGTTTGGTAATTTCAACATTTTATAAAGCGAATGACCATCATGGTTATAGCCCGAAATCGCATTGCTAATTTTATTGGCATCGCTAAAATAATCTAAAAACAAAATTAGTTTTGGTATTGCCCTGTCATTTACATTAATGTGTTCCAGCTTAATTCTATGGTTTGCCAATGTAAAAACATACATTTTATCAAATCCAGAAAAATACTCCACCATAATGGCTTGGTCTTTTTCTAATTTGGCGTACAACGATTTTATATTGATGTTTTCGGAAATAACAGCTTCACTATTCGACCTTAATTTCTTTAGCGAAAGCATCAATTCGTTTTGATTTTTTATAGCTTCATTTATTTTTGAAATGTTTGCTATACTTCCTTTTCGTTGTTCTTTTAGGATTTCATTATTCCAGTTTTGAAGTTGTTCCAAGTGCAGCTTTTCTTCTCTAGAAGCTGTTTTTTTATTGGAAATATAATTCCTCAAAACTCCTGATTTGGTAAGTTCCGAAAGTTGGAATGCCTGTTCAAGATACTCGACTTTTTTCTCATTTTGAAAGAGAGAATCATAAATAGAAATACATTTTTCGGTTCGGTTTCTAATCCTAATTTGGTTAATAATTTTAGAATTTTCATAAACCAATAAATTCGAAAATAAATCTTCAATTTGAAATGAAAGTGAATAGGTTTCAAGCCCTTTTTTAAGCTGATTTTGTGCAACAAAAATTGCAGCCTGTAAATCCAATGCGTCTAACAAAACGGTCTCGGCATAAATAGAATTAGAATTGGGAAGAATATTTTTTTGAGCGGAATAATCTGGAATTAAGGTCTTAAAAATGGAGATTATTATTCGACTGGCTTCCGATAATTTTTGTTGCTGAAATAACAAATTTGCTTCTTCGTAATTGAATTTGGCTACTTTTCGAGATGAGAGATTTGGTGTAGCAAAGAACAGTTTTTTAGCTTTTGCAAAATAGGAATTCGCTAATTCAATATTTTGCCATTGCAGGTTTAAAGAAGCTAAATTTCGGTAACAGTTTGCCACTGTCTCGGATTGCGCTTTATCGAATTGTAGGAATCGAATGGCATTAAAATAGCAATTTTCTACCTTTTTAAAGATAGCTGGAGTTGGTTTGGAAAAGTCTAGATTTCTGTAAATAATCAAATAATTATTTCCCAAATTGTTCCATAAATTTCCTTTTTGAACGGCAGATAATTTCTCTATTTTAAGCGTATTTTCGAGTAAATCAATGGCTTGATTCACTTTGCCGGTATTTTGATAAACATTCGATAAATTCAGCACAGCTGCAATTGTGTGTCCTTGATTTTTAGTAGTATTGGCAATGAAATAATACTGCTTGATGGTGTTTTCAGCATTGTCATAATCGCCAATAATCGTATATAGATTACCCAAAGGTTTTAGGCAATACTCGACAATATCATAATTGTAAAATTTGTGTTTTTGGTAGATTTGTCTCGCTTTTTCATAACTTGAAATGGCTTGGTTCAACCTACCAAATTGATTTTCAAAATACCCTTTGTTGCAATTAAGAACAACTATTGCTAATAGTTCATTCTTTGTTTTGGGTTTTGGGTTTTTCCAAAAATTTTGTTCGGCAGATTCTAGTTTTTTTAAATTTTGGATAGACGGATTGCCCACAAAAACATCCACTGAATTGTAGATTTCGTTTTCTAAAAATGATGTGATTTGCCCAATTGTTATTTGAGAAAGTAAAAGAAAAGAAAAGAGTAGTTTTTTCATTTAGAATTTCCAAATTGCATAAAACTGCCAATAGTTAAACTCTTTTTCAAGGTTTAAATAATACCGTATACCAATACTTGGACCAATTCGAGCAAAGCCAAAAGTAACATCACCAAAAAAACTAGTTTGCATTTTTTCAAATGCTTTTAAATTAGTACTTATCGATGCTTTTTCTTGTAATTCTCTAATTTCATTTCCAGGCGCTGGAGGTAATGTAGCGTCAAAAATGGGTTGGTAATATTTTTTTATTGTACTGGATTCTGATTTCTGATGTAACAAAACCGAAAATTGTGGACCAGCTCCAATACCAATGTAATTATTAATAGAATATCTAAGAGAAAAAGGAACAACATCAATGAGATTTTTATTTGTATAAGAGCTTTTAGTCGTTTGATTAAATGCTGCATCAATAACAGTTCCATTATTTTGAAAAAAGGGAGTTTTTAATGGTTCTAATTTTAAAGTGTTTTGTATAGGATTCTCTTCATCTTCGAATCTATTGTGCATTAATTCTATTTGCCAATATAAATGATGGGATTTGTAGGGTGATATTGTTGCTCCCACAAAATAGCTTTTTGCATTGTTTTGATTTGAAAATAAATTATAGCCTGCTTTGGCTCCAATTGAAATGCCGGGTTTGAATCTCGTCGTAGCATAATTAGTAAGTATTGGTTCATTTTTATCAAAAATAATGGCAGTTCGGCTTTGGGTTTTTACTTTGTGGAAGTCTTTATTGAATTTCATCGAATACTTGACAAACCCTTTGGTACTGTCTTTTTCTTTTACATTTTTTTGAGTACTTCCAGGCAAATAGATATTCTTGAAAGTGAAATGAATTTGATTTTTTTTGATAATTGTGTCTAAACAACTGGTAGTTGGTTCTATCTCTTTTGGGCAAATTGGACATTTTGGGTACATATCTTCAATCTTAAATGTTTTTTTATCGAACATATCCGGAATATCAGTTTCTAACAGAATCTTTCGAGCGGGTCCCTCACCATTATTTTGAAAACGAGTTTTGAAATTGACTCTTCTAAAACGCACCAATCTATAGTTCATAAAACTTCCGTTTGAACCCATTTTGTTGGGATCATGTGAGGTTACAATTTCCATTTCAAGGTTTTTTATTTTATGATTTTTATAGCTTCGGTTCGGGACAAAAATACTTCGCATCGTCACCGTTGCGCTAGTATCTTTAATCATTTCGGGCGTGGTTTTGAACGTAAAAAAAACGTTTCTGGTTTCGCTCGGATTGGCATCATTAAACTCAAGAACAGTTGCATTTTTATATAAGTTGTTGGCTTGTAACAAGGAGGCTGCCAAATCTTCTTCGATAGTAGTAGTTTTATATTTTTTGACTGTAGCCAAATTTGTTAAGTCCGCGAGGTAGGAATCGGCATTTTCGGTGTCATTTACACAAGCAAATTGATTTTCTTTCACCTCTTTTTCGCCAGCATAGGTTCGGAAATTGACTAATTCGAAATTGTTATTTTTAAACTGTTTTTCATTAA
>CAMAWK010000075.1 GCA_945861915.1 Flavobacterium psychrophilum
AATAAAGTCTTGAAATATGTATTGGCTACAGTAATTATGTTGGCAAGTGTGAAACTAATTTTCTGAGTATAAAAATGCAAGTATCTATTCTTTGTGGAGGAAAAAGTAGCCGAATGCAATCCGAAAAAGGATTGGTTTTGTATAAAAAAAAACCATTTGTAGAACATATTATTGAGGCTGTTTTGCCAATTTCGAATAACATTCAATTGGTTACAAATGGAAATGAGTACGATTATTTAGGTTATAAAATAGTAAAAGATAGAATTGAAAATAAAGGTCCTTTGGGCGGAATTTATTCGGCATTATTGAATTCGGATAGCGAAATAAATTTGATTTTGAGTTGTGATATTCCGTTAATTTCTACCGAAATACTATCGGAATTAATTCAAAAAAGAAGCGTAGATAATGACATAGCCGTTTTTAAAGATTTGGATAAAATTCATCCGTTAATTGGAATTTATTCTAAGAAATTAGTACCCGTTTTGAAAAAAGCATTAGACGAAAATGAATTAAAAATGATGGATTTTATTTCTAGAAATAAGCATCAATTGATTCCGATAGAAGAAAAAAACAGACAGTTATTTAGAAATATTAATTCGCGCGAAGATTTACAAGAGCTAGAATTAACGTAAGTTAAAATAAAATGAAAAACATAAAAAATCCAAAGTTAACCATTGTAGGCGCAGGACCTGGTGATCTTGATTTAATTACTTTGAAAGCCATCAAAGCACTTGAAACCGCTGATGTAGTTTTGTATGATGCCTTAGTTAACGAAGAATTGTTGCATTATGCCAAACAAGCCGAAATTGTTTTTGTAGGCAAACGTTTTGGTTGTCATGCTTACACACAAGACCAAATTAATGAACTCATCGTTTCCATGGCAAAACAACACGGTCATGTAGTTCGATTGAAAGGCGGTGACCCATTTGTGTTTGGTCGTGGCAGTGAAGAAATTGAATATGCAGTACAGTTTGGAATAGAAACCGCTGTGGTGCCCGGAATTTCATCTGCATTAGGAGTGCCAGCATTCAATGGGATTAGTTTGACTCAACGCGGTATTGCCGAAAGTTTTTGGGTGATTACAGGCACGACTTCTGATCATAAATTGTCTAAAGATGTGAGTTTAGCGGCACAATCTTCGGCAACGGTGGTAATTTTAATGGGAATGAATAAGTTAGATGAGATTATTTCGATTTATCAAACCAATAAAAAAGAGGATTTGCCTATCGCCATTATTCAAAACGGAACCAAATCCAATCAGAAAAAAGTGATTGGAACTATAAATACCATTCATGATTTGGTCAAAGAAAACGAAATGGCTTCGCCCTCAATAATTGTTATTGGCGAAGTGGTGCTAAACATTTCAAAATTGACCACTTATTTTATGAATGAAAACGAAATTGACAATTTTATTTATCCAAATCTAAATAGAAAAGAATGATTACGGTAAAGTATTTTGGAGCCATTGCAGATCAAGCGAAGAGGAGTGAAGAAAAATTTTCTTTTTCAAAGAACTCTTTGAACGATTTGTTGTCTGATTTAACACTAAAATATTCTTTGAATGAGTTGTCTTTTAGTGTAGCTGTTAATCAAAAAATGGTGCAAAATCCAACCGATTATAATCTAAATAGCAATGATGTTATTGCTTTATTGCCTCCTTTTGCTGGAGGATAAACCTTCTAAACCCGCTTCGGCGGCGGATTTTTAAAATAAAACATTTATGAATACTTCCCAATACAACCGACAAATTATTCTTCCTGAAGTAGGTGTTTCAGGTCAAGAAAAGTTGCTAAACGCCAAAGTCTTGCTTGTGGGTGTTGGCGGATTGGGAGCAGCTGTTTTGCCTTATTTGGTTGCAGCAGGTGTGGGAGAAATTGGTTTAATTGACGATGATATAGTTGACGAAAGCAATTTGCAACGACAAGTGATTTATAAAAATAATTCAGTTGGAAAAAGTAAAGTAACCGAAGCCAAAACAATGGCTTTGGACTTAAATCCAAATGTAAAAATCAACAGTTTCAACGAAAAACTGAATCCAAAAAATGCCATTTCATTACTCGAAAACTATGATATTGTAGTCGATGCGACCGATAATTTGAAAACTAAGTATTTAATAAATGATGCTTCGGTTGTGACACAAACGCCTATGGTTTATGGCTCAGTGTTTAAATTCGAAGGTCAGGTTTCAGTGTTTAACTATCAAAATAGATTCAGCTATCGCTGTCTTTTTCCTGAACAAAATACAGAAGCAGCCAATTGCAATGAATCAGGCGTTTTAGGTGTTTCGGTTGGGATGATTGGGATGCTTCAAGCCAATGAAGTTTTGAAAATGATTCTCGAAATAGGCGAGGTGTTATCCGGAAAATTGTTAGTGTATAATTTGCTAACTAACGACCAACAGAAGTTTGAATTTTCTAAATCAAATGTTGAATTATTGGATAAAGAAGGTTTTGAAATGCGTTATAAAACCGAAGAAAATCTGGTTGCAGAAATCACAGCTATAGATGCTTTGGAGTTCAAAACGGATTCAGATGTGCTTTTTTTGGATGTTCGTAACTTTGAGGAAACTCCCAAATTAGATTTGAATAATAAACGTCAAATTCCAATAGATGCACTAGAAAATGAAACTTCTGGATTGGATAAAAATGCTTTAATACTTGTTTATTGTCAGTCAGGAATTCGTAGCAAAAAAGCGGTTGAAATTCTTAGGAAACAAGGTTTCAAAAATAGAAAAAGTATCATTGGTGGAGCAATAGCTATGGAAAGAATAATGAATCAAACAATTGTTGTTTGTTAAATTAAAAAAGATGAGTAAAAAAGCAGTTTTCGTTCGAGGGCCAATTTCTTCCGATTTTATTGGAAATTCGATTGCCAAACACCAATTCAAAACAACGATTGGCGCACATAACATTTTTTTGGGTCAAGTGAGAGCCGATGAAATAGAAGGAAACAGGGTAACCGCCATCGAATATTCAGCTTATGAGGAAATGGCAAACGAAAAGTTAGATGAAATTAGAGAACGCGCTTTTGCTCAATTTGATTTAATTTGTATGCACATTTATCATAGTTTGGGCGAGGTTAAAGTGGGGGAAATTTGTTTGTTTGTTTTTGTTTCTGCCACACGAAGAAAACAAGTCTATGAAGCTAACGAAGCAATCGTGAACTGGATAAAAACTGAAGTGCCTATTTTTGGAAAAGAGCAATTTGAAGACAAAACGTTTACTTGGAAGAAAAACACCTAACTAATGGTTGACATCACACATAAAATAAGCACACTCCGCATTGCAACCGCCGTGGCAACTGTAAAAGTAAGCCTTCAAGCTACGATTGATGCGATTGAAAATAATCTAGTTCCTAAAGGGAATGTACTGGAAATGGCAAAAACGGCGGGTTTATTTGCTGTAAAAAACACCCATTTATCCATCCCAGATTGCCATCCGATTCCGATTGAGTTTACTTCAGTTGACTATGAAATCAAGGATTTGAGTATCGATATTATTTTTAAAGTAAAAACGGTTTACAAAACGGGAGTTGAGGTCGAGGCGATGCATGGAGCTTCGATTGTTGCGCTCACGATGTATGATATGCTCAAACCGATTGATAAAAATATCGAAATTTCGACGATTAAATTATTGAATAAACAGGGCGGAAAATCTTCTTATAAAAATCGTTTTCCTTTTGAAATTAAAGCGGCGGTTTTTGTTTGTTCCGATTCTATTTTTGCGGGAGATAAGGAAGATAAATCAGGAAAAATTATTGTTGAAAAACTGGATTCTTGTGGAGTTGAAACTACCCATTATGAAGTAATTCCAGATGAAGTTTCGGTCATTCAAGAAAAAACCAAGGCTTTCGCCAAAGAAAATCAGTTAGTGATTTTTACAGGAGGAACGGGGCTTTCGCCAAGAGATGTTACTCCCGAAGCACTAGATCCTTTGCTCGAAATTAGAATTCCGGGAATTGAAGAAGCGATTCGAAATTATGGACAAGATCGCATGCCTTATGCCATGCTTTCGAGGT
The DNA here is from genome assembly GCA_945861915.1 of Flavobacterium psychrophilum. GTDB lineage: Bacteria > Bacteroidota > Bacteroidia > Flavobacteriales > Flavobacteriaceae > Flavobacterium > Flavobacterium psychrophilum_E. Next base: position 4,018 of record CAMAWK010000075.1, read on the forward strand.
CGGTGGTGGGTACTTTTGGAAACGCTTTAGTTTTGGCTTTACCGGGTTCTGCCAATGGTGCCAAAGAATCGATGGATGCCATTTTTCCTCATGTTTTGCATGTTTTTCATATCCTAAAAGGAAGTAATCATGACCTCAAATAAGGTAATTTTAACGGATACTTTTGGGCGAAATCACAATTATTTGCGTATTTCTTTGATCGAGAAATGCAATTTGCGTTGCACGTATTGCATGCCAGCCGATGGTATTGCTTTGAGTCCAAAAGCCAGTTTGATGACCGCCGAGGAAATTTTTGCTATTGCCCAAATTTTTGTCAACAATGGTGTCGATAAAATTCGTCTTACGGGAGGAGAACCTCTACTCAGAAAAGATTTTCCTGAAATAGTGACTCAATTATCTCAATTGAATACCGAAATTTCGATTACTACCAACGGAATTCTCATTGATAAGCATATTGGGGTTTTAAAACAATACGACATCAAAAAAATCAACTTGAGTTTGGATACTTTGGTGCCTGCTAAATTTCAAACTATAACTTTGAGAAATCAGTTTGAAAAAGTACTAGACAACTTGCATTTGCTGTTGAATCATGATTTTAAAATTAAGGTGAATGTGGTTTTAATTAAAGGATTTAATGACGATGAAATCATCGATTTTATAAAACTAACCCAATTTTTACCTGTTTCTATTCGGTTTATAGAGTTTATGCCTTTTGCAGGAAACGACTGGGATCGCAGTAAAATGCTGAGCCAACAAGAAATCCTAGAACAGTTACCGCTTCATTTTCCAGCCTCAGTAATTGAGAAACTAGTTGACGAAAAAAACTTCACGGCTCGTGAATTTAAAATAAAAAACTACTTGGGCAGCTTTGGTATTATTAGCTCCATAACCAATCCGTTTTGTGATGGTTGCAATAGAATTCGCTTGACAGCCAATGGCAGAATAAAAAACTGCTTGTTCTCTAACTCAGAAACCGATTTGCTTACTCCTTTTAGAAACGGGGAGCCTCTTGAGGATGTAATTGCCTTTGCTATCCAAAACAAAATGAAAGTTCGAGCCGGAATGGAAACTATTGATGCGGTAAACAATCCTGTTTTGAACCAAGACAACCGCAGTATGATTGCGATTGGGGGGTAGGTGTTAGGAGTTTTTTTGGTGGATTATAAGTAGAAATTAATATGTTTGGAAATAAATAAACACCGGCATTTTCAAACATATAAACAAGTTGGCTGTCATATTATGAAAAGAACTACTTACATATTTATAACGTTTTTATTATTACAAAGTTGCTCAAAAAATAGCTTTGATCAAATTCATGTAATTACTTATAAGTGGAATGCTCAAATAGCATTTGGTCAGACTTGTGAAGCATGTCAACCAAATTCAGACGATTGTTGTGAAGTTAATTATAATGGAGAAAAATATGTAAAATCTACTTCTTTTAAATTTGATAAAAATGGAAAAATAATTCAAATCTATAGTTATCATGTTCCACTTGGAGTAAATATTTATACACCAAAAGAGTATTTAGATTTAGGCATGAGCGATTCAAATTTCCTAAAACAAAAAACCACATGGAATCGATCAACAAATTCAATTATTGACAACGGTGTGATAATTAAAAATTTTAGAATAGATGAGAATGCGAAAAAATTATATTTGAAATCAAATAATCGTTTGACAATATATGAATATGAGTAAGAAATATCTTCGCTAACACTCGTGACACTAACACAAGCAAGTTAAATAAAAATCTGAAGTTGGCACGAGCGAGACGCTCGCGCTAGCCATGCTAAGCTTTAATCAAAATCTATAAACACAAAATCTTCAGATGGTGCGAGCGTCAAGCTCTTACCCGCAAATTTATCTCGTCTTAAAACAACTTTGCAACTCATTTATAACCAACTTTCTTTATATTTCCGTAAACGTTTACGTAAAAGAATACTGTTTCGGAAACGTTTCCGAGTCTATTTACTATAACGATTGAAATATTTAGTAAATGAATTTTGTATTTTTATAGACTTGTTTTTTTATAAATAGTTAACATTCATAACCAATGATAAAAAAGGTTTTTAAATTTTAAAATTCAACTATTCAACACAACTAACCATGCCACTAAAATTAAATCAATCGATGAAGCACTTTTTTATAATTTTATTTTTAGCATTCGTTACCCCTGCTTCCGCAACTAACAAAAATGGAATGTCTTCAGATGCTAAAAGTAAAAATGTAACTTTCTTTAACGAGCAAACCATACAGCCCACTGTTGATGGTCAACTTTCTCAGTCTGGAGGTACTTTTAATACAACTGCTACCTTTGCTGATCTAAAAAGATTAACTAATTTTAATAGAGAAATGTATCTAGTGTACGATTTATCTAATCTAACTGTTACGGCTAATTCAGCTAAATTGAGAGTTTTTTGTCAAACATTCGACAAATATGCAGACCTTTTGTTGTCGCTTTATTGTTTGCCAGACAACCAAACCACTGGATTAACTTGGGCAACTCGCCCTACAGTTACAACTGCTACTGCCACCAAATGGATCAATCAAATAGAGCATACAGGTGTTTGGTTAGAGTTTGATGTTTCCTCTTACTTATCTGCTATTTTAGCTTCTCAAAGCAAACAAGCCACTTTTGTTTTAAAAATCACAAACGGGAATGATGCTTTGGTTAAAATGTCAACAAACGAAAATGCAACTAATAAACCTTCAATTTTAGTATCTGACGAAAATCCTTTGAATCTAGGAGCTAATTCGACCATTAAAATGCCTATCCTTTTTTCGGACAATATGGTTTTACAACGCGATAAACCCATCAGAATTTGGGGAGAAGTTCTACCTAATCTTCCTGTAACAATCACTTTTGATGGTCAGACTTACAATACAACTTGTGGGACAAACGGAAAATTCTCCACCTTTCTTCCTGCCAAAGCTACCTCTGCAAGTAGTTATGTCTTGAGTGTGTCTTCAAACAATGAAACCTTTAGTTACAGCAATATTGTCATGGGAGATGTGTATGTATGCGGTGGACAATCGAATATGGCATTAACAGTAAACGGAACACAACCAGATCAATTAGCCAATGCTACTGCAGATGCTACTTATCCTAATTTACGATTTTTTGAGGTAGCCAAAATTGTAAGTGGTGGTTTTTTATTGAATGCTCCAGATAATCCATGGAAAAGTTCTATTTCTAATCGTATTATAAATTGGTCAGCCGTTGCTTTTTTTGTGGGTCGCGATTTGCATAAAGATATTAATGTACCAATTGGATTAATTAATGTGAGTCATGGTGGAGCACCAACAGATGCTTTTATTTCTCCAGAAGCCTATGCTAATGATCCTGTTTTGGATGCAGCTAAACGCGGTGATGGAGGAGGGATTTTTAGTTATTACACAACACCATCATCTTTATACACTGCTATGATTTCGAAAGTGGCTGGATACCCAATAAAAGCCGTTTTGTGGTATCAAGCAGAAGCTAATGCAACTTATTGGCCCGTTTATAAAACCATTTTCAAAGGGTTAATCAAGGATTGGAGAGCGCAATTTAATGAGCCTACTTTACCATGGCTATTTGTACAATTGCCTGGTTTTGCTGCAGAAGGATCTACTAGTACAAATTGGGCTGAAACACGCGATATTCAACTTCATGTTTCAAAAGAAGACCCTAATACAAGGATGGCAGTTACTATTGATTTGGGAGATGAAAATGATATTCATCCGAAAGACAAATACACGGTAGCAAAGCGAATGTTACCTCAAGTAAAAGCATTGGTATATGGCGAACAAATAGTTCATAAATCACCTACTTACAAATGGCATGAAGTGCAAGGGGCTGATTTGATTATAGCTTTTGATAATGTAGGTAGCGGTTTGACTGCAACAAAAGCGATAACCGAATTTCAAATTGCAGGTTTAGATAGAGTTTACAAAACGGCTACTGCAACAATATTACCTGATAATAGAATAAAATTGACAAATGCGACAATTTCTAGTCCCTATTATGCTCGATATGCATTCTTGAATTTTCCGACGGTTTCTATTTACACTACTGATACTTTGTCACTACCAATGTCTCCTTTCAAAACGGAGTTTGAGGGTTGTAAATGTAATTAGAGTACCAATTTAAATCAATTTTTTTAAGAGCAATATTTCACAATTCGATTAATGAAAAGTTTTTTTACACTATTATTTTTAACAGTTAGTACCCTTTTATTTGCGGGTAACACTAAACCAACGTTCCAATTTAATGAAGAGGAAATAAAACCAATTTTGGATGGTTTTGTTGCCCAGGCATCAGGTGCTTTTAATACCACGTTGGCAAGTGCAGACCTAAAAAAAGGCAATGGATTCAATCGTGAAATCTATCTAACTTACGATTTTTCTACTGTATCAATTTCTGCCAAATCAGCTAAATTGAGGATTTTTTGCCAATCATTTGATAAATTTGGAGATCTTACAGTTTCGATTTATTGTTTGCCCGAATATCAAACCACTGGGTTAACTTGGGCAACACGTCCAGCAGTTACAACGGCTGTTGCGACCTTATTAATCAATCAAACAGAACATGCTAATAATTGGATAGAATGTGATATTTCTTCAAGTCTAGCATCGGTATTAGCTACCCAATCTAAAAAAGCAACTTATGTTATAAAAATCACAGCCGGTAATGACGCCTTGCTTAAGTTTGCCATGAGTGAGAGCTCTAGCAATACTCCATCCATTATTTTATCAGACGAAGACCCTACAAACGGAGGTGTCAATTCGACCATAAAAATGCCTACACTTTTTTCTGATAATATGATTATCCAACGTGATAAACCGATTAAAGTTTGGGGAGAAGTATTGCCAAATTTACCTGTAGCTATTAGTTTTGACGGACAAATTTACAATACACAATGTGATACAAACGGAAAATTTTCAACTTTTCTTCCTGCTAAAAGTGCCTCTGCAAGTAGTTATATAATGACAGTTGTTGCAAATAACGAAACATTGACCTATAAAAATATAGTGATGGGTGATGTGTATGTCTGTGGGGGACAATCGAACATGGCAATGTATGTGAGTGGTTCGAATGCAGATCAAGTTGCCAATGCCAAAGCAGATGCCAATTATCCTAATTTACGTTTTTTTGAAGTGGCCAAAATTGTAAGTGGCGGAGTTTTAATTAACGCCAAAGACAATACTTGGAAAAGTGCCATTCCTGACCGAATTGTAAATTGGTCGGCAGTCGCTTTCTTTGTTGGTCGTGATTTACACAAACATTTAAATGTACCTATCGGACTGATAAATGTGAGTCATGGTGGCGCTCCTTCGGATGCTTTTATTTCACCAGAGGCCTATGCAAACGACCCTGTTTTAAATGCAGCAAAGCGTCCAGATGGCACGGGTATTTATAGTTATTATCAATCGCCATCATCCTTATATACTGCTATGATTTCGAAAGTGGCTGGCTATCCTATCAAAGCGGTTTTATGGTATCAGGCAGAAGCTAACGCCAACTATTGGCAAAGTTATAAAACCATTTTTAAAGGTCTAATTAAAGATTGGCGAACAAAATTTAATGACCCTAGTTTACCTTGGTTGTTTGTTCAATTACCTTCTTTTGATCCTTCTGGGGATGCTACAAAATTGACTTGGGCAGAAATACGTGATATTCAACTTCAGGTATGGAAAGAGGATGCAAACACAGGAATGGCGGTTACGATTGATTTGGGAGAAGCTACAAATATTCATCCAACGGATAAATATACAGTTGCCAAACGACTATTGCCTCATGTGAAATCATTAGTATATGGTGAACAACTAATCCATAAATCACCTATTTACCAATCACATCAAGTGCAAGGTGTTGATATGATTCTTAGCTTTGATAATGTTGGTAGTGGATTGACAGCGACAAAAGCCATAACTGAATTTGAAATTGCAGGTGCAGATAAGGTTTACAAACCAGCAACAGCAACATTATTGCCTAATAATCGAATTTCTATTACGAATGCAACTGTTACAAATCCAGTTTATGCACGATATGCATTTTTAAATTTCCCTACTGTTTCTATTTATACTACTGATGCTTTATCATTGCCATTATCGCCATTTAAAACCGAGAGTGGAGGCAGTTTGAGTGTTCAAGATATAAACCATGAATCATCCATTTTGATTGTTTATCCAAATCCTACCAGTGGGATTTTAAACATCCAAAAAGTTGATGAACCAAAAAAAATAAAAGTATTTAATTTGGCTGGTTCTAAAGTGTATGAAGGTAAATTCACGAATAAACTAGACTTATCATTTTTGTCTAAAG
>CAMAWK010000076.1 GCA_945861915.1 Flavobacterium psychrophilum
TAACCAGACATTTTAATCACTTCCATTCGATCGCGCAAAGCAGGTTGAATTTCCGCCATATTATTAGAAGTGGCAATAAACATCACTTTCGATAAATCATACCCCATTTCGAGGAAATTATCATAAAAAGCATTATTTTGTTCTGGGTCTAAAACTTCCAATAAAGCCGATGAAGGATCTCCTTGATGGCTGTTCGATAATTTATCTATTTCGTCTAAAACAAAAACTGGATTGGATGTTCCTGCTTTTTTCAAACTTTGAATTATTCTACCCGGCAAAGCACCAATATAGGTTTTTCTATGACCTCTAATTTCAGCTTCGTCACGCAAACCTCCCAACGAGATTCTCACATATTCTCTCCCCAAGGCTTCGGCAACTGATTTCCCAATCGATGTTTTTCCAACACCCGGAGGTCCAGTCAAACAAATTATTGGCGATTTCATATCTTTTCGTAATTTCAAAACAGCTAAATGTTCAATCATCCTTTTTTTAACTTCTTCGAGTCCGAAATGGTCTCTGTCAAGAATTTTTTGAGCCCGTTTTAAATCAAAATTATCTTTAGAATATTCATTCCAAGGCAAATCTAAAAACAACTCCAAATAATTTCTCTGAATACCAAAATCAGGAGCTTGTGGATTCATTCTTCGCATTTTCGATAATTCTTTTTCGAAATGCTTTTGTGTTTTTTCGTCCCATTTTTTAGACTTGGCTTTCACACTCATTTCATCTAATTCTTCCTCCTGAGAGGCACCACCCAATTCCTCTTGAATGGTTTTCATTTGTTGATGCAAAAAGTATTCGCGTTGCTGTTGGTCTAAATCAAAACGAACTTTAGATTGAATGTTATTTTTCAATTCCAATTTTTGGAACTCCACATTCATATAACGAAGTGTTTCGAGTGCGCGTTCTTTTAAAACATTTATCGAGAGTAAATCTTGTTTTTCTTTAACCGATAAAGTCATGTTAGAAGTAACAAAATTGATTAAAAAAGACTGACTTTCGATATTTTTGATAGCAAATGTAGCTTCGGTTGGAATATTTGGACTTTCCTTTATGATTTGAATAGCCAATTCTTTGATTGAATCATGAATGGCAACAAATTCCGTATCGTGTTTACCCGGTCTTTTTTCGACTACATCTTTAATTTTTGCAGTAATATAGGGCGTTTCAGAAATAATAGTTTCAATCTCGAATCGTTTTTTACCCTGAAGAATTACTGTTATATTTCCGTCTGGCATTTTTAAAACACGCAAAATTCTGGCAACAGTCCCAATTTTGAACACATCGTTCTTAGTTGGATCTTCTACTTCTTCATTGATTTGGGCCACTACTCCGATAATTTTATCCGAAGCATAGGCATCATTAATCAATTTTATCGATTTATCGCGTCCAGCAGCAATTGGAATTACAACACCTGGAAACAAAACCATATTTCGCAAAGGCAATAAAGCTAATGTTTCGGGTAACTCTTCATTGTTCATTTCCTCCTCGTCTTCGGGAGTCAATAAGGGAATTAATTCGGTTTCGGAGTCAAATTCTTGAAGTGACAGATTGTCAAGAGTAAGTATTTTATGGTTTGGCATTTGATATTTTAGGTCTTTTTGTCATTAAATCAGAAATCTATAAACCAAATTTAAGCTGTAAATTACATACATTTAAATAAAATCGATGTAAGACACAGTTTATTCGTTTATATTTTAAAAAAGACAATCATTATGCCAAAACTATAGTAAAATCAGGTTGAATATAAATTAAAAATTCAACTAATTTATGGTATAAGAAATTAATTGTGTTGTGTATGATGTAGTTATTCCAAAAGAACTACTACTATTAATCACTTTAATTGGACCAACCCCTTTAGCAAACCAATACTCTGAATTAATATTAATTTTAGTTCCTGCATAATTAGCTGATTGAACAAAACTAATTCTAATTACGTTTGAAAAAAATTTTCCATTTACCTCAAATTGAGAAATATCCTTTTCAAGTATTGTTCCTGTATAACTAGTTTCAATACTTACTGGTGGAATCCCTGAAATATCGTAAGTAGTGGTTTGAGTGTATTTTCCACTCCATTTTTCTCCCACTTTTAGATAATCCTTTAAAAGCAAAAATTCATAACCAGACTGCACACCTGTAAAACCTCCTAAATCAATTTTTAATTCCTCAAGTTTTATGTAATAATTCCCTGAACTTTTTCTTATTCTTACTTTTGTTCCAAAAGAAGCTGATGAGTCATTTAAAGATTGTCCAAAAAAACTATCAAAAGTATAATATGTCAAATTATTGATGACATCTTTTGAAACTATTTTTGAAGGTTGTGATTCAAAACCATCGGTTTCAAATATCCAACTGTTGTTAATTGCCGTAGGCCAATAATCTCCGGTTGTGCTTCCGCCTCCAGTTCCTCCGCCACCGTCTGTTCCACCGCCATCTCCATCTCCATCACCTCCATCTGTTCCCCCTCCATTTTCAAGTTGAGCTAGTAAGTCGCTGTCAAGAGGTTCGGTTTCACAGGAGGTGATTAAAACCGAAGTAAATATCAAAAAAAATGCGGCAATAAATTGTAGTGATTTCATCCTAATAATTTTTTCCAAATATAATGATTTTTAGCTATTTAAAACTTTTGTTTTGGGAATTCTAATCAATAAAATAACTGCCAAAATAAAAAACAACGCCAAAAACACAATAGCCAATCTTGGACTTCCAGTTAATTGGTCTATCGTTCCATAGACACACATTCCGATTACAATTCCTATTTTTTCGGCTACATCATAAAAACTAAAAAAAGAAGCTGTATCCTGAGTTTCTGGCAATAATTTAGAATAGGTAGAACGTGACAATGACTGCACTCCGCCCATCACCAATCCCACCAAGGCTGCCATACTATAAAACTGGAAAGGCAGTGTAATAAAATAAGCCCCACCACAAAGCAGAATCCAAAAACTATTAATTGCAATCAACACTGGAATATTTCCATATTTTTCGGAAGCTCGTGAAGTTAAGAAAGCTCCAAAAACAGCAACTATTTGTATAAGCAAAATACAAATTATCAACCCAATAGTTCCTTCACTTTTTGAAGACCAAGCAATTTCTTGTGCACCAAAATAAGTTGCGACCAACATTACAGTTTGAACCGCCATACTCGACACGAAAAAAGCTCCTAAATACCTTTTTAACGGATTATTTTGTTGGAGCAAAACCCACACTTTTTTGAGTTCTTTGAAACCATTAAATAAAATATGTTTAGATACTTTTTTTGGCTCTTTTGAATTTCCTTTTGGTAAATAATAATAAGTATACTGACTAAATAAAATCCACCAAATTCCCACCATTACAAAAGAATACCGCATGGCTTTCAAAGCAGCTTCACCTTCTGAGCCTGAAATTCCAAAAAAAGCAGGTTTCATAATCATTCCTAAATTGATCATCAGCAAAAGCACACTTCCGATGTATCCAAATGAAAATCCCTTTGCACTAATTTTATCTTGTTGCTCTGGAAAAGCAATGTCTGGTAAATAGGAATTATAAAAAACTAAACTTCCCCAATAGCCAATGAGTCCCAATAAATAAAATAACAATCCTACATAAATATTTTCTAAATCAAACCAATACAAACCCATACAAGAAAACGAACCCAAATAACAAAAGAACTTCATAAATGATTTTTTGTTTCCAATAAAATCAGCCACTCCCGATAGAATGGGAGAAAAAAAAGCAACTAGTAAGAATGCTGTGGCAGTAACAAAACTAATCAAGGCAGAATTTTTAAGATTTAATCCAAAAACTTCTATGTAATGATTTCGGTCTGAAAACAAAGCGTCATAAAAAATGGGGAAAACTGCCGAGGCAATAGTTAGTGTGTAAACTGAATTTGCCCAGTCATAAAAAGCCCAAGCGTTTAATAATTTTGAACTTCCTTTTTCAAGTGTTTTCATTTATTTTGTTTTTATCAAAATTATACTTTTTGAGTATTCAGTTTACTATTCTTGAAACCAAAACAGAAATAAAAAACCAAACCAATTAATAACCAAACGCCAAACCATTTCCAGTTTGAAACCGCCATTCCGGTAAGCAAATAACAACAAGAAATTAATCCCAACAAAGGAATCAAAGACAAACTTTTGAGAAAAGACAAAACAGCCATTACTACACACAACCCAAAGAAAAAAAGCATTGGGATATTGGTTGCCATTTTATCTTCTGAGAAATCAAAGGTTTCTTTAAAAAAGGTTGGAAACAAACCATTTACCAAAACAAACGAACCAATAACCATGATCGGGAAAATATATTTTGAATTAATGTAAGGAATTCTGAATTTTCCTTTGGTTTCACGCTCAGCAATTTCGGCTTCTCTTTGTGGGGACAACATTAAAACACCTCCGCAAACTAAAACAAATGCGAACAGTGTTCCTATGCTCGTAAAATCTAAAACAAAGTTTTCGTCTGTAAAAAATATCGGTATTCCTACAACCAATCCCGTAATAATGGTTGCAAATCCAGGTGTTTTATATTTTGGATGAATTTTAGAAAATTGCTTTGGCATTAATCCATCACGACTCATAGTCATCCAAATTCTAGGTTGCCCCATTTGAAAAACCAGCATAACGCTCGTCATAGCCACAACTGCTGCGATAGAAACAATAAACAACATCCATTTTACTCCTTTTAAAGCAAAAATTTCAGCCAGTGGATCACTAACTCCCAACAAAGTATAAGAAACCATTCCGGTAATTATTAATGCCAATATGATATAAACAATGGTACAAATAAGTAAGGAATAAATCATTCCTCGAGGCAAATCACGTTGCGGATTTTTACTCTCTTCTGCCAAAGTAGAAACAGCATCAAAACCAATGTAGGCAAAGAAAACTGCCGAAACTCCGCCCATAACTCCTTTGAAACCATTAGGCATAAATGGAGTCCAATTTTCAATATCGATATAAGAAATTCCTACGATAACAATTAAAACAATGATAAGTAATTTTACAGTTACCATAATATTGCTAATGTTTTTGGATTCTTTGGTTCCTTTATAAACCAAGTACGTAATCAATACATTAATCAAAACCGCTGGCAAATCAAAAATGATTTTAAGCCCCCCAATTTTTGGTGCATTTTGCCAAGCTTTGAAGCCTTCGCCAACTTTATTTTCTAAAAAAGCGGCATGTGCCGATTGGTAATTAATTGTTAGCCAATCAGGCAAATGAATATTAAAAGTCTCCAACAAATTAGTAAAATAACCACTCCACGAAAAAGCAATATAAATGTTGCCGATAGAATATTCCATAATCAAAGCCCAACCAATAATCCAGGCAAACAACTCGCCAAAAGATACATAAGCATAGGTATAAGCACTGCCCGAAACAGGCACTCTCGAAGCAAATTCGGCATAACACATGGCGGTAAATCCGCAGGCAATAGCACAAATAACATACAAAATTACCACGCCTGGTCCTCCAGAAAAACAGGCATTGCCAATGGCACTAAAAGTTCCTCCTCCTATTATGGCAGCTATACCAAAAAAGGTTAAATCTTTTACTGTCAATATTTTATTTAAAGAAGTGTGATCGCCATCGCCTCCTTGAACCAAGACTTCTTGAGTTGATTTTTTTCTAAAAATAGTTGTTAATTTCATATAGGTAAATTTTGATTCATTAATTAGCCTTCATAAATATATAAAACAATCCCTTTCAAATTGATATTCTAAAAATTATCTCCTTGAATTATCTCAAAAACGACTTCAAAACCGTCACCGGATGCAATGCTTTTCTATTGGTTCCATCCCCTATTTGATGACGACAACTCGTCCCTGCAGCTACAATAACTGTTTCCCTTTCGGTAGAACGAATTTTAGGAAAAAGCGTATCTTCGCCCATTTGCATACTAATATCATAATGTTCTTTTTCATACCCAAAAGAGCCTGCCATCCCGCAACATCCTGAATTATAAATAGTCACATTCGTGTTTTTTGGCAAATTCAACATAGTAAAAGTGGCTTCCATAGAACTCAAAGCTTTTTGATGACAATGCCCATGAATTTTAATGTTTTTGGTATCCTCCGAAAATTGATTCGAGAGAATTGTTCCTTTTTCTATTTCTATCTTAAAAAACTCCTCTATTGTAAAAGCGTTTTTAACTATTTTTTTGGCAGTTTCTTTGTCGGTAGCTAATCGTAGATATTCGTCTCTAAAGGTTAAAATTGCCGAAGGTTCGATGCCAATTAATGGTGCGTTTTCTGAAATTAAATCCTTAAAAATAGCCAGATTTTTATTGGCAACAGCCTGAGCTTCTTCGAGAAATCCTTTAGAAATAAAGGCTCTTCCGCTTTCCTCGTGATCGATTACAAGAACTTCATAGCCTAATTTGGTAAGCAATTCAAAAGTGTCAATTCCCACAGAAACATCATAATAATTGGTAAATTCATCACAAAACAAATAGACTTTTCTAGTATTATTTTTATTGGAATTGAAATTGCCATTGCTTTTTAGCCATTTTCTAAAAGTCGTTTTTGCCAACAAAGGAACTTCTCTTTCGGGAGCAATTCCCATACTTTTTTTAACCAATGATTGATTCAGAATAAAATTAGTCAAGCTTGGAAAAATACTTCCTAGTTGATTCAATTTTGCGTTATTGGCGAAAATTTTATTCCGAAGTGAAAATCCATTCTTTTTTTGATATTGATATAAAAATTCCGATTTTAAAGCGGAAACATCCACATTACTAGGACATTCGCTTGCACAAGCTTTGCAACTAACACATAAATCAAACACCTCATATAACTCTTGATGATTGAATTTGTTTTCTTTATCGGAATGGGTCAAATAATCCCGTAAGGCGTTGGCTCTTGCTCTGGTAGTGTCTTTTTCATTTTTTGTGGCGCGATAACTCGGACACATCGTTCCGCCTGCCGAAGGTAATTTTCTACAATCGCCTGAACCGTTGCATTTTTCGGCAGCACGTAAAATCCCTAAACTATCCGAAAAATCCTGAATCGTTTGTATCTCCGGTTCTATTCGACCTGAAATTACCCGATGATTTTCGTCCATTTTGGGTGAATTAACAATTTTCCCTGGATTAAAAATGGCATTTGGGTCAAAAGCAACTTTTATTCTTTTTAATAATTCATAATTTTTTTCTCCAATCATAAACGGAATAAATTCCCCTCTTACAATTCCGTCTCCATGCTCACCGCTCAAAGAACCACGATATTTTTTGACCAAATGCGCCACTTCGGTAGCAATGGTTCGAAATAATTTTAAATCTTCTGTTTTCTTTAAATTCAAAACAGGACGTAAATGCAATTCTCCTGCTCCAGCATGGGCATAATAAATGGCTTCTTGACCGTGCTTTTTCATCATGGCTGCAAACTCAGCAATATAATTGGGCAAATCACTCAATTCAACAGCAGTATCTTCAATAGAATCGGCGGCTTTATTGTCGCCAACAATACTGCCTAAAAGTCCTAAACCTGCCTTTCGGAGTTCGATAATTTTGTCAATATCCGCACTATATAATTTAATTAAAGCATAGCCAAAATTGTTTTTTTGTAAGTCTGCGATTAAAGCATTTGCTTGATTTTCGGCGTCTTCTTTAGAATTGGAAGCGACTTCAAACATCATAATCGCTTTTGGATTCCCTTTGATAAAAAGTCGGTTTTTGGCTTGTTCCCGATTGTTTTTGGTACAATCCAGAATCGTGTCATCCATCATTTCACAAGTAAACAAATGATGTTTCATTGCCACCAAAACCGATTCTAAACTTTCTTGAATCGTATGATAATGCGCCACTACCATAATGTTATTTATTGGAGGCAAATCGTCTACTTTTAAAGTAATTTCGGTAGTGAAAGCGAGTGTTCCTTCGCTTCCGCACAATAATTTTCCAAGATTAATTGTAGGTTCACTTCCCGAAAACAAATCCGAATGTAACAACAAATCGACAGCATAACCTGTATTTCTTCGGTGTATTTCGGGTTTGGGAAATTGATTTACAATTTCGTTTTGAGTTTCTGCATTTGAAAGTTCCTCATAAATGGTTTTGTAAATCGTATTTTCTAAAGAGGTTCCTTTTGTCTTTTCGAGGAATTCCTGCGATGAAATTTCATTAAAAACAACCTTTGAACCATCACTCAACAACGTTTTTATTTCTTGAATTTTATCTCTGGTCACCCCATAACGAATCGAGGTTGTTCCAGATGAATTATTGCCCACCATACCACCCATCATGCATCGATTTGAAGTAGAAGTATTGGGTCCGAAAAATAATCCATGGGGTTTTAGAAACAAATTCAACTCATCGCGAATTACTCCGGGTTGAACTGTAACTGTTTTATTGACAACATCAACCGAAATAATTTCAGTAAAATGTTTAGAAACATCAACAATAATTCCGCTTCCTACGGTTTGTCCAGCAAGAGACGTTCCAGCAGTTCTGGGAGTTAGCGAAATTTTATTTGCATTGGCAAACTGAATTAGTTCAATTATATCTCGTTCTGTTTTGGGAACGGCAACAGCAATAGGTTTTATTTTATAGACCGATGCATCCGTAGAATAGATGGTTTTATGTAAATCGTCAAAAAGAAGAGAACCTTCTAAAGACTTTGCTAATTGTTCTAATTGAATTTGGGTTGGCATAAATAAAAAAGTATAACCACAAATATAAAAGATAGTCATTCGATTAAAACGAAATCGAAAAAAAAGTTTCTATTTATTTAGGAAAAACAATTTTTTTGAACAATTAATATTTCATTTGGAATGATTTTAGTATTGATAAGTCCGTTTATAAATAAAATATTTATTGAAAAATACGCGTTATTAAAAAACTATTTTTGAATTCTTAATACTTTTATATTTATAATGAAATCGAATACATTCAAATCAATTATTGTTCTGTTTATTTCCCTTTTTTGCTTATCAAGCCATGCACAAAAAAACAATCAACACCCTAAAACTGAATTCAGAGCCGTTTGGATTGCAACGGTCGTAAATATTGATTGGCCAAAAAACAGTACTGATTCTATAAAAAAACAAAAAGCAGACTTTTTAGAAATTCTTGATATTTACAAAAAACTGAATTACAATGCGGTAATTGTGCAAATTCGGAGTGTTGGCGATGCATTTTACCCTACAAAATTAGCACCTTGGTCTCGATATTTGACAGGAAAAGAAGGGCAAGAACCCAAACCTTTTTATGACACTTTAGCTTGGATGATTTCGGAATCACATGCCAGAGGATTTGAATTTCATGCTTGGCTGAATCCCTACAGAGCTACTTTTGATACTAAAACAGAAATCTTAAGTGCTACTCACGACTATTTTAAACACCCAGAATGGATGATAAAATATGGCGAAGTTGGAAAAGAAAAATATTACTACAATCCGGGTTTGCCCGAAGTACAGTCGCATTTATTGACTATTGTTGAAGAAGTAGTGAGAAATTATGATATCGATGCCATTCACTTTGATGATTATTTTTATCCTTATAGAGTAAAGGGAATGGAATTTAATGACAAAGTTTCTTTTAAAAAATACGGCAAAGAACTATCAGTTGAAGATTGGCGTCGTTCTAATGTAAATACTTTTGTGAAAAACGTTTACAACACCATAAAAAACAACAAACCTTGGGTGCAATTTGGCATCAGTCCGTTTGGTGTTTGGCGCAACAAATCAGTTGATCCAAAAGGCTCTGACACCCAAGCTGGGCAAACTAATTATGATGATTTATTTGCCGATCCGCTAGCTTGGATGGAAGGAAAATATATAGATTATATGCTTCCGCAATTGTACTGGAGTATTGACCACAAAACAGCATCCTATTCAAAATTACTAAAATGGTGGTCCGAAAACACAACAAACACCAATCTTTATATCGGTAATAGTAGCTACAAAATAAATGCTGATTCAGATAAAAAATGGAATGATTTAATGGAAATTCCAAACCAAATTGACTTAACTCGAACGTATAAAAACGTAAAAGGAAATGCTTATTTTAGTGCCAAATCGCTCATAAATAAAAATACTGAAGTCACAAAAATTCTTCTTGAAAATCAATATAAATATCCCGCTTTACCGCCAGTAGTTCCTTTTGCAAAAAGAGTTGTAACAGACAAACCAACTGTACTTTCGGTAACCAAAGAAGAGATAAATTGTATTGTAACGGTTAAAGCTCCAACGGAAACAAAAGTAAGGTATGCGGTAATTTATGGTTCACAAAACGGCAGTAAATTGAATACCGATGATGCTTGTCAAATCATTGACAAAATCGTTTTGGATGACAACCTAATTTGTATTCCTTTAGAAAAAATAAAAAA
>CAMAWK010000077.1 GCA_945861915.1 Flavobacterium psychrophilum
TTATGAACGTGATCTACAGAAAACATTTCGTTTAAATTTGCAGTAATCAAAGGCAATTTTGAACCATCTGTAATGGTTGCCCCTTCAGAAAGTTTGATTTTGTTGATTCCGTCAATTATTTTGGCAACATCTGCAACTACATGAATTTCAGGTGTAATGTCGGTTCTAACCATTGCTTTTGAAGGTAAATCTAGAGTAACTTCGGTATAATTGTAGTTTTCACCCGATTGTCCGTTGTGTATTTTAAACGAAGTATCTGTTGATATAGTTGCAGATGTATAAGTTCCTTCAAAGTTTACTAATTTATAACCTGTTGCCCAATTCGAAATCATTCCGGCAGCTTCCGCATTGGTTAATAAATCACCTTGTCCGGTTGCGCCTAATTCCCATTGTGTTTTGTCTACTCCAATACCAAATTTTATTTTAGTGTAGTTTCCTGCTGGAATGTTTTCTAATTCAGGTACTAAACCAGTTGCTTCGTCAATAATGAAATAGCTTTCGCTTTTTGGATACGTAAAAGTAGTTCCATCTTCTTTTGTTAAAACAATATTACTAATAATGTATTTCAATTTACTTACTTTCAACACTTCGTTGTTAGAAGTTGTATTCGATTGAGTATTTAAAATCAAATCATTTGAACCAAATGCATTATCGAATTCTATTTCTAAATTTCCTGTTCCAGAAATTACTTCTTCGTCTTTTTGACAACTTAATACAAATAATGATAATGTCGCAATAGCAACTGTTTTTTTGAATATATTTTTCATTTTGATTTTTATATAAATTAATTTTTTGTGTATTAAATACACAGATTTTTTCATTGATTTAAATTCAATGAAAGCTTTTTCAAAAAGATTTGAAAAGAATGATAAAATTTATATAAAATAGGCGGGAGGTCGAAACGAAGATTTACTAATTGAAATGGGTTTTTTAGAAGTATGAAAAACGATTTGTTTATTTGAAAAAGTCTCGGAGAATAAAATTAAATTATTTTCTAAAATTGGTTTGATGTAAACAAGTTCTATTTTGCTTTTCAAAACCGAATCCATTTTCCGTTCGTTATCGTCTAACTTTTTCAAACTCTTTTTAAGTGCACAATGTCCTTGACAAGTATTATTTGCTACTTTTCTTTGCACACAAATCGTTTTTGAAATTTCGTCTTGATTTATTTTGAATTTTGCCAAAACAAAAAAAGTACCAAAACTTGGCAGTAATAGTATCGAAGAAAGGAGTATGATAAAAAACTTTTTCAGAAGTTCTATTTTTAGTTTTGCAAATTTAATAATCTTGCTTTACAAAGTTGTGTTATTACTTAAAAAATCCCCAATTACTTTCGTAATTGAGGATTGAAATTAGATTGCTTCGTACCTCGCAATGATATAAAAGGATTTTACTGAACCAAAACCCAAGTTCCGCTAGCAATAAAGCTTTCGGCTTTTTTGTATTTCATTTCTTGCGTTTGTCCGTTGGCTACATTTTGAATTGTAACGGTATCGTTCCTGTTAATTTTGGGTTGATCACGAACAATCGTTTCGGTTATTTGTCGTTGTTGCGTTTGTCCAGCTTCTTTGTTGGCACTTTCGCTACTCACAATTTCATCCTTGCTGGTTTTGTAATTTTCTTTTTTGGTAATTTGTTTGGCTTCTTGAATAGGAGCTGCCGTTTGTTGTGGTAAATCACCTTTGAATAAAAACGAAATTACCTCTTTGTTTACGCCATTTAACATCGAACTAAACAAATTATACGCCTCGAATTTATAAATAAGCAAAGGATCTTTTTGTTCGTGAACAGCCAATTGAACCGATTGTTTCAATTCATCCATTTTTCGCAAATGCTTTTTCCAAGCTTCATCTACAATCGCCAAAGTGATATTTTTTTCGAAATCCGCCACGAGTTGGCTTCCATTTGAATCGTAGGCTTTTTTCAAATCAGTAACCACGTTCAAAGATTTGATTCCGTCAGTAAAAGGAACTATAATTCGCTCAAACTGATTGTTTTTATCTTCATATACTTGACTAATTATTGGGAAAGCTTCACGAGCAGAACGTTCTGTTTTTTCAGCATAAAATGCAGAAGTAGCTTTATATATTGTTGCTGTTAATTCAGTTTCGGTTAAACGATTAAAATCACTTTCGGTAACTGGTGAGGTAATCGAGAAATACCGAATCAATTCAAATTCAAAATTCTTGAAATCATTTGTTTTTTTATTATCGCTCACAATCAAGTCGCAGGTATCATACAACATATTGGCAATGTCCAATTTCAAACGTTCTCCATGCAAAGCATGACGGCGACGTTTGTAAACCACTTCACGTTGGGCATTCATCACATCGTCATATTCTAGTAATCGTTTACGAACACCAAAATTATTTTCCTCGACTTTCTTTTGCGCTCTTTCAATCGATTTGGTCATCATCGAATGTTGAATTACTTCGCCTTCTTCGAGTCCCATTCTGTCCATTACTTTGGCTACTCTTTCAGAACCAAATAAACGCATCAAGTTGTCTTCAAGAGAAACATAAAACTGAGAGCTTCCAGGATCTCCTTGACGACCTGCACGACCACGCAACTGTCTGTCAACTCTTCGAGAATCGTGACGCTCGGTTCCAACAATGGCCAATCCACCAGCAGCTTTTACTTCAGGAGTCAATTTAATATCGGTTCCACGACCTGCCATATTGGTAGCGATTGTTACTACGCCGGGCTTTCCTGCTTCTTCGACAATTTGGGCTTCTTGTTTGTGCATTTTGGCATTCAAAACATTATGAGTTATGCCTCTCATTTTTAACATTCGACTCAATAATTCAG
Source organism: Flavobacterium psychrophilum (assembly GCA_945861915.1). Classification (GTDB taxonomy): domain Bacteria; phylum Bacteroidota; class Bacteroidia; order Flavobacteriales; family Flavobacteriaceae; genus Flavobacterium; species Flavobacterium psychrophilum_E. The sequence goes on from CAMAWK010000077.1 coordinate 2,809, forward strand.
AAATTTCTACCGAAGTTGTTCCAATTAAAACGGGTCTTCCCGCTTTTGATAATTCGGATACATCTTCAATAACGGCATTAAATTTTTCTCGAGTGGTTTTATAAATGTAATCTTCTTTGTCTTTTCGAGACATCGGTTTGTTGGTCGGAATTTCAACTACATCCAATTTGTAGATTTGCCATAATTCTCCAGCTTCAGTTACAGCAGTTCCAGTCATACCGCCTAGTTTACTATACATTCTGAAATAATTCTGCAATGTTACTGTGGCAAATGTTTGGGTTGCATCCTCAATTTTTACATTTTCTTTGGCTTCAATTGCTTGGTGCAAACCATCGGAATAGCGACGACCGTCCATAATACGACCCGTTTGCTCATCGACAATCATAATTTTGTTATCCATAATCACATATTCGACATCTTTTTCGAATAGTGTATAGGCTTTTAGTAATTGTGTCAAAGTATGAATACGCTCACTTTTAACTCCAAAATCTTGAAACAGTCTTTCTTTTTCTTCTGCTTCAACATCTTTAGCTAAATTTTTTCTTTCGATGGCTGCAATTTCAGATCCAATGTCTGGAAGCACGAAGAAATCGCTATCTGAATTTACCGAAAGGAATTTGATTCCGTTTTCGGTTAATTCCACTTGATTGTTTTTTTCTTCGATTACAAAATATAAGGCTTCATCCACTTTTGGCATTTCCTTATTATTGTTCTCCATATAGGAGTTTTCAGTTTTTTGAAGCAATTGTTTGATTCCTTCTTCGCTCAAAAATTTAATTAAGGCTTTGTTTTTCGGCAAACTTCTGTGTGCTCTTAATAATAAAAAACCACCATCTTTTGTATTTCCAGCTGCGATTAACTTTTTAGCTTCGGCAAGAAAACCGTTGGCTAATTGTCTTTGCGAATTGACAAGGTTTTCGATTTTTGGTTTTAACTCAATAAATTCATGACGATCACCTTGAGGAACTGGACCAGAAATAATCAAAGGAGTTCTGGCATCATCAATCAAAACAGAATCCACCTCATCTACAATTGCATAATTATGTTTTCGTTGCACTAAATCATCTGGCGAATGTGCCATATTATCTCTTAGATAATCAAAACCAAATTCATTATTCGTACCATAAGTAATATCCGAATCGTACGCTTTTTTTCTACCTTCAGAATTAGGTTGGTGGTTATCTATACAATCTACAGTTAAGCCATGAAATTCAAATAATGGAGCTTTCCAAGTGCTATCACGTTTAGCCAAATAATCATTTACGGTTACCAAATGCACACCGTTTCCTGTTAAAGCATTCAGATAGAGTGGGAGAGTAGCAACTAATGTTTTTCCTTCACCCGTTTGCATTTCGGCAATTTTACCATCGTGCAATACCATACCACCAATTAATTGTACATCATAATGAATCATGTCCCAAGTAATTTGCTTTCCTGCTGCGTTCCAAGAGTTAGCCCAAATTGAATTTTCGTCTTCAATAGTTATGTAGCTTTTTGTAGCCGAAAGTTCACGGTCTTTGGCAGTTGCGCTTACTATTATTTGAGTATTTTCTTTGAATCTTTTGGCAGTTTCTTTGACTACTGCAAAAGCTTCGGGAAGTATTTCCTTTAACGTTTTTTCTGAAATCTCATACGCTTCTTTTTCCAATGTGTCGATAGCATTGTAAATGTCTTCGCGTTTATCAATATCTTCTTCTTTTTCAGCTTCATCTTTCAAATTAGCAATTTTGGCATCTTTTTCGGCTCTTGCTGCTTTTATTTTTTCTTTGAAAGCGACTGTTTTAGCACGCAATTCGTTGTTTGATAAACTTGATAAGCTATTTTCAAAAGTTTTAATTTTTGATAAATAGGGTTGTAAATTTTTGACATCGTTTTGGGATTTATCACCCACAAAAACTTTGATAATACTATTAATGAAACTCATTTCAAATTAATTAAAAATTAAAAACCATAAATACTATGGTTTTAAGTGTAACTGTGTTGATTAACCAAAAAAAAAGTCTCTTTTGAGACTTTTTTTTGAGCAATTTTTTAATATTCATCCTCGTTCCAAAGATAGTCTTCGTCGGTTGGATAATCTGGCCAAATTTCTTCCATTGACTCATATATTTCGCCTTCATCCTCAATAGATTGAAGGTTTTCTACCACTTCTAAAGGAGCTCCAGCTCTAATAGCGTAGTCTATTAATTCATCTTTGTTGGCAGGCCAAGGCGCATCGCTTAAATAAGATGCTAATTCTAATGTCCAATACATCTTTTTATCTGTTTAGTTTTGTGCAAAAATAAATTTTTAAATGAAAAATACAAGTAAAAAATCATTTATTTTCAGTTAAATTTAAGAACGTCTTGTTGATTGCTGATTTTTGATTTAGGATTAACGATTTTTGATTTAAAAAACGGATATTTTTAAACATCTAAAATCATAAATCGTTACTCATCAATCTGAAATGTTATTTTCTAGGAATCCATTTTACTTCCTCTGCTTTCAAGTCGAAAGACAACTTCCGTGCCAATACAAAAAGGTAGTCAGAAAGTCGGTTTAGGTACATTATAACTCTTTCGTTTATGGGTTCGTTGTGGTCTAGTTGTACCGCCAATCGTTCTGCACGGCGACAAACACATCGGGCGATGTGACAATATGACACCGTAGTATGACCGCCCGGTAAAACAAAATGAGTCATCGGTGGCAAGGCTTCTTCCATTGTATCGATTTCTTTTTCGAGTAACTCGATATCCGTTTCAAGAATCCCTAGTTTTTGTAAACGCAATTCGCCATTTTTCATCACCTCTTTTTCAGGAGGTGTGGCTAGAATAGCACCCACAGTAAACAGTCTATCTTGAATTTCGATTAAAATCTCTTTGTAATTAGAATCGATTTCTTGGTCACGAATAAGTCCTATATAGGAATTGAGTTCGTCAACAGTTCCATAACTTTCAATTCGGATATGATCTTTAGGAACTCTTGTTCCTCCAAAAAGTGCTGTGGTTCCGGTATCGCCTGTTTTTGTGTATACTTTCATCTTGGTTCTGGGTTTTGGGTATTAGGTTTTGGGTACTGAAATTTGCAATCTACCTTCTTCTATCTGATTACTTTACTGAGTCACTTTCAATCGTTCCGTCACGCAAACGAATAATTCTTTTGGCATGAGCTGCAATATCTTCTTCGTGGGTTACTAAAATGATGGTATTTCCATTTTGGTGAATATCTTCTAGTAGTTTCATGATTTCGTCAGAAGTTTTACTATCTAAATTTCCTGTGGGTTCATCTGCCAGAATGATGGAAGGTGAGTTTACCAAAGCGCGTGCAATTGCTACACGTTGTCTTTGTCCTCCAGATAGTTGATTGGGTTGATGATCCATTCGATCGCCTAAATTTACTTGTTGGAGTACTTTTATGGCTCTTTCTTTTCGTTCGGATTTTGAATATCCAGCATAAATCATGGGTAATGCCACATTATCTAACGCAGTGGTTCTAGGTAAAAGATTAAACGTTTGAAAAACAAAACCGATTTCTTTATTTCGAATTTCGGCTAGTTCATTATCATGCATTTGGCTCACATCTTTTCCGTTTAAAATATAATTTCCAGAAGTTGGTGTGTCTAAACAACCTAAGAGATTCATTAAAGTCGATTTTCCTGAACCCGAAGGTCCCATTAGGGCAACATATTCGCCTTTGTTGATTTCTAAATCAATTCCTTTTAGAACATAAACAATCTCATTTCCAAGAACAAAATCTCGTTTTATTTGGGTTATTTTAATTAATGGATTTGACATTTAGTTGTTTAAAGTTTAAAAATGGTTGATGCCAAATAGGACAACCAATGTTTAATAATGTTACAACAAATTTAAACAACTTTAAACTCTTAAACAATTTAAACTTTTTTAAACTCTAATAACAAAATGTTCTTTTTCTTGTTCTCGTCTAAAGAAAACCAATCCCCACTGAAAAGTATCGATTGTTACAGTCACTTTCGAATGGTTTTTTATAATTTCCCAAGCTTCTTCCATTTCTGCAGACCAATGAATATCATCAAAAATCCAAACTGTTTCATTTTTGATAGTTGGTAAAAGTGATTCGAAATAGGCTAAAGTTGCTTTTTTAGAATGATTGCCATCGAAGTATATTAGGTCTTGGGTCTTGGTTTTTAGGTCTTGGGTTTTGAAATAATTTGAAAATTCGGTTACATTTGACTCGACATTTTTGATATTAAATTCTTGGAAACCGATTTGTGCCTGTTTGGCTGTTTCAGGACAACCTTCGAGCGTGATTATTATTGCATTTGTATTTCCCAAAGCCAAAGCTGTTGTGGCTAAACCCAAAGAGGTTCCAATTTCTAAAACAAAATCGGGCTTAAAATAATTAGTTATTCGAAATAATAATTGGGCTCTTTTTGGACTGATTCCTGCGTTTTTAGCAATTTCACTAATCGGTCTTGTGTTAGATTTAAAAACTTTAGATCCTGCGCCAAAATCGGCAACTTTAATGGAGTTTTTGTTTTTTAAAAACGAGTTTCGATAATCGGTTAAAATGGCATATTCAGATTTTTGTTTTTTGTCATAAAAACAGTTGGTTGCCAAATTGAAAACAAAAGGAGAATGAACTGCATGTTCGTTTTTGGAATACCATAGAAATTTTAGATAAGATTTTATTTGAAAAAGCATTTGAGTAACTACAAATTTGTATTTAATAAAAGGCTAATATACAAATTGTCATAATCTAATTGGATTCAAATTAAATCTCGACCCAAAAATTTAATCATTATGCTCAAGGATTTAAAACTATTGTTAACTTTCTGTGTTTTATTGCTTACTATCGATAGATTGATTTTCTTTGTACTGAAATTGTTAATAAGTAAAAAATAAAGAGTATCGTGTTTACAAAATTGTTTTTTATTTTTTTTGACTTTAAAATAAAATAAATCATAATTGAATAAAAAATAGATTTTACTACTAAAATTCCATACACTCATTCAGATATGAAAAAAAATGTTTTACTTAACGGAGGCACAGGATTTATTGGAAGATATCTTACCTCATTATTAATAGAAAAGGGATATTTGGTTTCAATACTGAGCAGAACTAAATATGAGGATTCTAATGATATTAGTTATTTTTTGTGGGATGTTGAAAAGGGTATTATTGATGAACAAGCTGTGCTTGAAGCAGATATTATTATCAACTTAGCTGGAGAAAACATTGGTGCAAAACGTTGGACAAAAGAACGTAAAAAAGCCATTCTTGATAGTAGGGTTCAAGCCATTCAACTTATTTATAATGTTCTAAAAAAGCATAAAAAGAAATTAGATGTTTTTGTGTCAGCTTCCGGAATTGGAATTTATGGCTCAAAAAACAGTGTTAAAATTTGTTCAGAAGAAAGTCCGCTGGCAGATGATTTTTTAGGTTCAACTTGTCAAAAATGGGAAGAATCGGCCGATTTAATTTCAACGCTAAAAATTAGAACTGTCAAAATTAGAACTGGTTTAGTAATTGGTAAAAATGATGGTTTCTTAAAAAAATTAGTTCCTATTTTTAGATTTAAAATAGGATCTCCGTTAGGCAATGGAGAACAATATATGCCATGGATTCATGTGGAGGATTTATGCTCTATTTACCTTGCGGCTATTGAAAACGAAACAATGGTAGGTGCTTATAATGCGGTTGTTAAGGATGGAACTACCAATTATGTTTTTTCGAAAAAATTAGCAAAAGTATTTGGTTATAGCCTTTGGTTGCCTAATGTGCCTGAGTTTTTAATCCGATTAGCCTTAGGCGAAATGGCACAAATTGTTCTAAAAGGACAACGAGTATCATCGGATAAACTAACGAAAACAGGATTTGAATTTAAGTTTACCAACCTAGGTTCTGCTTTGCGTGATTGTTTGAAATAACAATTCGAGTATCTTATTCAGAATCCTTAGTCGCTCTATTTAGAATGTTTTCTGGCAACGATTTTTGAGTTTTTGCCCCCATTTTCTTTAAGTTTTCTACCCTTTTTATTAAGTTGCCACTTCCATCGACTAATTTGTTCATAGCGCCCTGGTATTCTACTTTGCTTTCGTCAATTTTTTTGCCAATTTTTATCAAATCGGCTACAAATCCCTCAAATTTATCGTACAATGCACCTGCTTGACGCGCAATTTCAAAGGCATTTTCTTGTTGTTTTTGGTTTGTCCACATACTGTCAATCGTACGTAAAGTTGCCAAAAGTGTTGAAGGAGTTACAATAACAATATTTTTCTCAAAGGCCTTGTTGTACAATGTGGTTTCTTCGTTGAGTGCCAGAGCAAAAGCGGGTTCCATAGGAATGAAAAGCAATACAAAATCGGGACTTTCAATTTGATACAAATCTTGATAATTTTTATTGCCCAATTGCTCTACGTGGCGTTTGATAGAACTAACGTGTTCTTTTAAAAAACCGTTTTTTAAATCATCATCTTCTTCATTGATGAATTTTTCATAGGCTGTTAACGACACTTTCGAATCGACAATCATTTTTTTACCATCTGGCAGATTGATAACCACATCAGGAAAAACACGCTGTCCATCAGCATTGATGTGTGATTGTTGAACAAAATATTCTCGGTCTTTTTCTAATCCCGATTTATTTAGCACATTTTCTAAAATCCATTCCCCCCAATTGCCTTGCATTTTGCTATCGCCTTTTAGTGCTTTGGTCAAGTTGATGGTTTCCTTGCTCATTTGCTCATTTATTTTGCTCAAGCCTACAATTTGCTGACGCAGAGCCGCATGATAATCGATACTTTCTTTGTGAGTATCTTCTACTTTTTTCTCAAATAATTGAATCTTTTCTTGCAAAGGCGACAAGATATTCTTCATATTTTCTTTGTTCTGCTCTGTGAATTTATTCGATTTTTCATCTAGAATTTTGTTGGCTAGATTCTCGAATTCTTTGGTGAATTTTTCTTGTATTTTTTCAACTTCTTCTTTTTGTTCTTTGTTGCGTTGCCAAAGATTATCTAAATCGACTTCTTTCTTGGTTAACTGAATAGTGATGGCTTCTTTTTCGTTGCGAATGGTTTCCTTTTCTGAATTAACTAGATTTAATTGCTGTTTTAAACCATTTATATTTTCCTCTAAAAAAGTTTTTTCAGATTGTAATTTAGAAGAAAAAATGAGTTTTCCAATGTAAATCCCGATAATTAAAGCGATGATAAAAAGGAGTGAAAATTGAAGAAGAATGGGCATAAAAAATGTTTTTATTTATGAAGTAAAAGTAACCAATTATATCAATTTTGAGATTGATTAAATAGATATTTTGAAAAACGTATTTTTGTATTTTTAAAAAATATAAATGCCACACCGCCATTTTATCCTTAACAAACCTTACGGCTATTTGAGTCAATTTGTGTATGAATTGAAACGAAAGAAAAAACTATTGGGGGAATTATATGATTTTCCAGAGGGTA
>CAMAWK010000078.1 GCA_945861915.1 Flavobacterium psychrophilum
AATGATTTTAGCCTTGAAACTTATTGGAAAGCCAATGATTCAGTAGCTGATTTAGAAATTACTTTCGATGCTAAAACTACTTTTGATCGAATAGTTTTATTTGAAAATGCCGATATGAAAGATTTGGGTGATAAATTTTCTTTTATCCGAAGTTTTAAAGTGGAGGAATATGAATTGCAATCTTTTTCGAACGGAGTTTGGGATACGTTTTATATAGGCGATGTACTTGGAGCCGCAAAAATAATTAATCTTCCGAATGAAATTATAGCCGACAAAATTCGCTTAAAAATCTTAAAATCGTCTGGATTGCCGTCGATTAGTCATTTTTCGGTTTCGAGAAATGCTTCGAGAGGCATTAGAAAAGTAAATAAATCTAAAATTAATTCAAATTTTTTTTCTGAAGTTTGTACACACTAATTAAATTCAAGAAAAGTAAAAACATATTTATGGTTACGAATATTTTTAGTGGAAGCTTACACAAGTATTTATTGTTTTTAGGAATATTTATTTCTACGTTTTCTTGTTGGTCTCAAGAACAAAATGAAAAAAAAGTGAGTCATACTCAAACAAAACCCAGCGATACCAGTTTTGTAAATCTAAAAACTTATAGTCAAGATTTTGATTATGATATGAAATACGCTACTTCAGATAATTTTTTGAAAGCCAAAGTGTATGATTGTGCGGCTTGTTATCTGAGATTAAAAACAGTAAAAGCACTAATCAAAGCAAATAAAGAGTTTGTTAAAAGTGGCTTTAAAATCAAAATTTTCGATTGTTATCGCCCTTTAGATATTCAAAAAAAAATGTGGAAAATCGTTTCCAATCCATCCTATGTTGCAGATCCAAGCAAAGGTTCGATTCACAATAGAGGAGGAGCGGTTGATATTACATTAATTGATTCAAAAGGAAATGAATTAGACATGGGAACTCCATTTGATTTTTTTGGTATTGAGGCGAGTCATGGCTATGATTTGGTCACTCCTGAAGTTAAAAGGAATCGGTCTATGTTAAAAAAAATAATGCTAAAAAATGGTTTCAAGGCTTTTGAATCCGAATGGTGGCATTACAATTTAAAAACAGCCTTACAAGACAAAATTTCAAATGCAAAATGGAATTGTGATTGATTATTCTATGCAATTCAAATAATCTATAAAAAGTGTTTCTGGCTGATAGGTCTGACCGTTTAGTTCGGATTGTATTTCTTTTTTGATAACAAAATCTTCTGTTTCGGATAAAAATTGTATCCGCATTAAATTGAGAGGTGCCATTTTCAAATCCTCCATACTTCCTTTCAAAAACATAAAAGTACCCGAAAGCAGTCTGTTATCAAATCCTTTTTCGTCACGGATTAAGCTGCCGCAGTTTTCATTTCCAGCAAAAACTAAGGTTGCTATTTTGCCATTATTTAATTGTAGAAAAATCTTCGAATTACTATCAAGGCAATTCGCTGGAATAAACTCCTTACTTTTTCTAATAATTGTTAGGTTTACAAATGGCGTTTTATTGTTGTTTTCTAAAGTAAAAAAAATATAACTTGAGTTGCCCGCAAAGTTTTTTTCGTACATCAAATAATCTTTCATCGATTTATAAGTTCCTATCGAATCGGTAGTATTTATAACATATTCACAAGGTTTTTGTGCAAACAAAATGGTTGCTGTTAGACACAAAACTAAGACCAATCGCTTTTTCATTCTAATTCTATTTTTTTGCAAATTAAAACTATTTTATTGTTATTTATGTCGGTGGTGAAAAAACAATATTGATTTCCACCCTCTCTAATTTTCCATTTTTTTCTGATATTTTCTACTGTTTCAGGAAAATTTCGAGTAGCAATATTTGCTTTTTTATTTTCGAGAAATTGTTTCATTTCTTCTTTATGATAGACGAATGATTCTTCGATTTCAAAAACTCGTCCTGGAAACAAAATTGGGTTTGAATTGGTGTATAAATGCGAATGTTTGTGCAATTTATTCAAATTATATGCAATTCCCACTTCGTCAAAACCACCCGATTTCATGATGGCACTATTGGGTTCGTACAGATACTTTTGAGGTAAACTGTAATTTACAATTTCGGTATTTGCCTCACGTTCAAAATTAAAAACCTGTTCGTTTTCTTTCGAAATAGAGATGGTTTGCACAGTAATTTTTCCAGAATAATCTTGATGTAATTCCCATAAAAGTTCTTTCACTTCATTATCAACAGCAACAATATGTATTTTTTTTACCTGTTTTAATTCCGATAAACCAGAAGAAATATCGAGTAATGGAGCGGTTTTTATTAAAATTGATTTTGAATACTTAAAAAACAAATTCAAATTTTCGGGTACATTAGGCAAACAATCTTTTAGCATAAAAACTTTGCCTTTAGCATCGTTTCTTCTTGAAGGATCAATATAAATCCAATCGAAATTGGTGTTCAGCTTTGCTAGAATTTCGACACTATCTCCAGAATAACAGACTATATTTTTAACTTTGAGTTTTTCGAAATTGTGTTTTACAATATTCGAAAGTTCAGAATTAATTTCACAGTGAATGAGATTTTCTACTTTCTTGGCAAAATAATAATCGTCAACACCAAAACCACCACTTAAATCAATTAAATTTTTGCCCGAAACAATTCGGGATTTATAGGCAGCTGTAATTTCAGATGAGGTTTGCTCAATGGAAATTTTAAAAGGATAAATAATGTTTTCAGCTGCAAACCAACTAGGCAATTTTTGCTTTGATTTTTTTTTAGCTTCAATTTGATTCAAAACGGAAATCCAATCTAAATCGGGAAAGGGATTTTTTTGAAGTGCTAGTTTCGAAATAACTGAATCGATATTTTTGTTTATAAAAAACTGAACTTCAGTGGATAATAATGGATTTGAATTCATTAAATATTCTTAGTAACTATTTTTATAATTTTATTTTCAGGCAAGAATTCTTTGCCAACGACTTTTAGAATCGTATAAAACGGAACAGCAATTACCATTCCGATAATGCCAAAAAGAAAACCCGCAATCAAGATAACCAAAAAGATTTCGAGTGGATGTGAATTGACACTTTTTGAAAATATAAAAGGTTGTGAAATATTGTTGTCAATGATTTGAATAATCCAAAAACCGATTAAAACATACAAAGTAGTAGGTAAGACTTCTGTTTGAAAATCGCTCCCTAAATTACTAATCATAGTAAGAATTGCTGCCAAAACAGAACTAATTAGCGGTCCAACGTATGGAATAATGTTTAAAACCGAACAAAAGAAGGCTATGATAAAGGCATTTTCTATTCCGAAAATAAGTAAAACTATTAGATACAAAATGAATACAATAAACAATTGAATCAATAAACCAATAAAATAGCGACTTAGAAGTTCGTTGATTTTGAATATTGAATTAAGAATTTTATCTTCATGTTTTTCAGGAAATATTCTTTTAAACCCACTAATAAATTGTAGTTTGTCTTTTAAAAAGAAAAATGTAATAAACAAAACTGAAGCCAATCCAATTCCGAAACTGCTAATTGTTTCAAGTATTGAATTGAAAAATGAAGGAATAAAATTAAAATTTAGTTTGGAGGTAAGATTGGTTTCTTGAATTAACTTTTCAGAATTGATATTATGACTTTCAAGAAAAGAATTGATATTATTAATTAGTTCATAAACAGTTGATTCAATAGATTTTGTATTTAATAAAGATAGATTTTCTCCTTGGGAAAGAATGAGCGGAATACACATCATTACAAACCCCACCAAGACTAAAATAATAATTGCCATTGTAAAAATAACAGCTAGTGTATTAGAAAATCGCAATCGTTTTTTCAAAAATTCAATAAACGGATTGGCAATTAATGTAAGTACTAAAGAAACGATCAGATAAACAATTACGGTTTGAATTTTATATAAAAAAAACAAAAATAAAGTGACTAAACCGAGTCCTACTATCGCTTTGATAATTCCAGTTGCTATTGTTTTAGAGGAAATCATTGGCTGTTAATTTGATCATAAAGATAAAAAAAACTCGCTAACAAGTAGCGAGTTTGTATTTTATACTTAGTAAAATATTAATTTCTAAATCCAGCTCTTACACCTCCAGAAAGGAATAATGCAGCCATTCTTGTTTTTTGACCATCTGTAAACATATACATTCCTCTATCATCAGTGTAATCCATGTAATTCATCGTCATTTCGTTATGAGTTGGTAAACAAGTGCTTGCATACGGATAAGTAGGCACTCCATAATTGGCAGTTCTATGAACAGGAGTGTCTGAAACTAAATCACTACCGCAAGAAGCATCTCCCCAAATATGTCTTAAATTCATCCAGTGTCCTACTTCATGTGTAGCTGTTCTTCCTAGGTTATAAGGATAGGCTCCAGCTGAATTCGTGGTTACACCAAAATATCTAGAATCAATTACAACACCATCAGTAGATGAAGAACCACCCGGAAATTGAGCATATCCTAATATTCCACCACCAATTGTACAAGCCCAAATATTAAGTGTATTAGAAGGTGAGGTTGGATTTAACCCACCTTGTTTTGATTTTTTCATTGCATCCCTAGTTCCCCAAGACGTTTTGCTAGTTTGCTTTCTGTTGGTTGCAATTAATTCAAACGTTATATCAACATTGGCTGCAACTTCAGCAAATTCTGAAGGAATTGATCCGAAATCTGTGTTTGTAGCAGTGAAATCCTTATTTAAAACAGCAATTTGTGTTGCAATTTGTGCATCGGAAATATTTTCTGATGCCGTTCTGTATAACACATTTACTACAACAGGAATTACAATTTTGCCTCCCACTAATCGACTATTGGATAGGAAGTTTTTTTGAGTAAATGCTTCAATTTGGTTCATTCTTAAGGCTAATGTTGGGTCTTCTTTTAATTGTGACTCCAAAACTTCTTGTGTAGCACAACCTCTTTTTGCTGTTGCATTAGTTGATTCATTGTTTGTTTCTGAAACATCATTTTGACAAGAAAATAAAAGCAGAAAAACTGCTAGTTGTAAAAATTGCTTTTTCATAATTAATTTGGTTTAAAGTTGGGTACTAGTTAAATTTTTATAAAAATATATATTTTTTGTGATATTAATTAGAAAAAATATAATTTATTATGTTGGCTCCCATTTTTAGTGCTTTTTCTCTTACTGTTATTGGGTTATTATGCACTTCTTGATCTTCCCAACCATCGCCTAAATCACTTTCAAAAGTGTATAATAAAACCAATCTATTTTCAATAAAAATCCCAAAAGCTTGTGGTCTTCCTCCATCGTGTTCGTGAATTTTTGGCAAACCGCCAGAGAAAACAAACGGTTTTTGAAAGATAGGATGATTCGAAGGAATCTCAATTAAATCAGTATTTGGAAATAGTTTTTTGATTTCTTTTCGAATGTATTTATCCATACCGTAATTGTCATCAATATGCAAAAATCCACCCGAATTCATGTAGTTTTTTAGATTAGCAACATCCGCATCACTAAATACTACATTTCCGTGTCCAGTCATGTGAGCAAAAGGATAAGAAAATAAATCAGGATTGCTAGGTTCTACAGTTGCTGGTTTTGATTTAATTTTAGTGTTGATGGTTGCATTGCAATATTTTATCAAATTTGGTAACGAAGTAGGATTAGCATACCAATCGCCACCACCACTGTATTTTAGCAGCGCAATTTCTTGGGAAATTACGCTTTGTGAAATTAAGAATACTAATAGAAATATATTTTTCATTTTATTTGTTTAGGTAATTTCATTTACAAAAGCAACACTATGACAACCCACAATAGCTGCGGTTTCGGTGCGTAATCTATTGTTTCCTAACGACACTGGAATGAATTTGTTTTCAAGAGCCAATGCGATTTCTTTTTCTGAAAAATCACCTTCTGGACCAATGAGCAAAGTAATGTTTTCGTTCGGTTGCAGCACTGATTTTAATGACTTTTTATCTGTTTCTTCGCAATGTGCAATTAACTGCATACCGTCATTGGGTTGTTTTATGAATTCCTTAAACGATTTTGCTTCATTTAATTTTGGTAAAAATAAGCTGTTTGATTGCTTCATGGCAGTCAGAATTATTTTTTCAAAACGTTCTTTATTAATTACTTTTCGTTCCGAACGATCACAAATAATCGGCGTAATTTCATGAATGCCAATTTCAGTTGCTTTTTCTAAAAACCATTCGTAGCGTTCATTCATTTTTGTAGGAGCAACTGCTAGATGTAATTTGAATTTTGAAGATTCTACTTTTTCTACGGATAGGATTTTAACAGTGCATTTATTTTCAGAAGCTAGTGTGATTTCAGTTTTAAATAAAAAACCCAATCCATTGGTTACAAATAATATATCTGTATCTTTTTTTCGTAAAACTTTAATAATATGCTTGCTTTCTTCTTTGTCAAAAGAAAAGGTTTCTATCGTTTCGTTTATAGTGGGGTTAAAAAATAATTGCATAGTTAAAATTGGATTCGTGCTTTAGAAACCACCGAGGAAGTTTCAAAATTTTCAGACAAAAATTTATGGTATCCCACAATTCCAATCATGGCAGCATTATCAGTGGTATATTCAAATTTTGGAATAAAGGTTTTCCAACCATACTTTTGTTCAGCTTCTTTCAAAGTTTTTCGAATACCAGAATTAGCAGAAACTCCACCGCCAATCGCAATTTGATTGATACCCGTTTCTTTCACAGCTAATTTTAATTTATCCATCAAAATTTCTATTATTGTGTGTTGTATAGAGGCACAAATATCATTCAGATTTTCTTCGATAAAGTTTGGGTTTTCAAGTTTTTTCTTTTGAATAAAATACAAAATAGCCGTTTTTAAACCTGAAAAACTAAAATCCAATCCCGCTATCTTTGGTTTCGTAAATGCAAATGCTTTTGGATTCCCTAATTGTGCATATTTATCGACCAAAGGACCGCCTGGGTAGGGAAGACCTAGAATTTTAGCGCTTTTATCAAATGCTTCTCCTACTGCATCATCGGTAGTTTCTCCGATAATTTCCATATCAAAAAAATCATTAACTCTCACAATTTGCGTATGTCCACCTGAAATGGTCAAAGCGATAAATGGAAACGTAGGTTTGTTAAAATCTTTTTCATCAATAAAATGAGCTAGAATATGTGCTTGCATGTGATTTACCGCAACTAAAGGAATATTTAATGCGAGCGAAAATGATTTGGCAAACGAACTTCCAACGAGTAACGAACCCATTAAACCGGGACCCTGCGTAAAAGCAATAGCAGATAATTGTTCTTTATTTATATTTGCATTTTTAAGTGCGGCTGTGACTACTGGGATAATATTTTGCTGATGTGCGCGTGAGGCTAATTCAGGAACAACACCACCATACTGATTATGAATGGATTGATTTGCAACAACATTAGATAATACTTTATCGTTATGTAAAACCGCAGCGGCAGTATCATCGCATGAACTTTCGATAGCAAGAATAAAAACCTCGGTATTTTGCATAAAAAGGCGTAATTTTTGGATTATATTTGAAATCTTAAATTAGATTGAAGCCAAAATTAGAGAAATTTTAGTTAAACAAGGCTAGTTTAGTGGTTCAAAATAGATTTAAATTTAATTTAAAGCAGCAACAAGTATCAAAAAAGTTATAAAAATAGCAATCGGTTTTCTTCTCGCACTACTTTTACTTTTATTAGTACTTGGAATCGTATTTTCAATTCCTTCTGTCCAAACAAAAATTGCTGCCAATTTTGTAAAAACAATCAACAAAGACTTTGGAGTCAACATGAATATTGAGCAAGTTTCTCTATCTGTTTTTGGTGGTGTAAAGCTCAAAAAAGTATTGATTTTAGATCATCACAAAGATACTTTGATTTATGCTAATAGAATTAAAACCAATGTTTTAGACGTTAAAAAATTATTAGAGGGCGATTTGATTTTTGGAAACATCGGCTTGGATGGTTTGGTGTTCAATTTAAAAACGTACCAAAAAGAAAAAGCTAGCAATTTAGATCTATTCATTAAGGCTTTTGAAACTGGAAAACCTTCAGGAAAACACTTTTTGATGACTGCCAATAAAGCTGTTATTTCCAATGGTCATTTTGTTTTTACTGATAAAAACAGAGAAACGACTAAAATTCTTGATTTTAAAAAGTTAAATGCTTCATTGAGTGATTTTAAGATTTATGGACCTGAAGTAAATATGAGTGTAAATAAAATGTCTTTTTTGGATCATCGAGGTGTTTTTGTTACTGATTTAAAAACTCATTTTATCTATAACAAAAAACAAATTCATCTTGAAAACCTTGAATTGCTAACAGAGGAATCCGAACTAAAAGCGGATGTATTTTTGAATTATACAATTAAAGATTTTAAGAATTTTAACGACAAAGTAAAGTTTGATATAAATCTTAAACCATCATTATTGAGTTCAAATGATATTCGTTGTTTTTATAAAGGTTTAGGGAAGAATTTGCTGTTTGACACCAAAGCATCCATAAAAGGAACGTTGAATAATCTTTGGGTAACCAAACTTAGATTGTCTCATTCAAAAACTACTCAGGTTCTGGGCGATATACATTTTAAAAACATTTTGGGTAAAAAAGACCAATCCTTTTTTATGGACGGAAAATTCAGAAAACTGACTTCGACCTATGATAATCTAGTGGTTTTATTACCCGAAGTTTTAGGAGACAAATTGCCAAAAAATATAAAAAAATTAGGGGTTTTCAATTTTGTAGGAAACTCCCAGATTACAAAACAATCAATTGATGCGGACTTTAACATGACTTCGGATTTGGGACTTTTGAAAACCCAATTTAAAATGAATGGTATCGATTTTATTGACAATGCCTCATATAAAGGAAATGTTCTTCTTGAAAATTTTGATATTGGAACTTTTTTGGATAGAAAAGATGTTAAAAAAGCCAGTCTTAATGTTGCAGTAGAAGGAATTGGTTTTTCTAAAAAATATTTAAATACCACAGTAACTGGCGACGTTTTTCAGCTTAATTACAACAATTACAATTATACAAATATTGCACTTAATGGTAATTTTAAATTGCCTATATATAAAGGGAAACTATCTGTTGATGATCCAAATTTAAGTATGAATTTTGACGGATTAATTGATTTAAGTGAAAAAGAAAACAAGTACGATTTTCAAATTAATGTTCAAAATGCTGATTTAAAAAAACTACAGTTTTCCAAAGATTCTCTTTCCATTTTTAAAGGGGATGTTGTGGTAAATGGTTCAGGAAATTCGGTAGAAAATTTAATTGGAAACATTAAAATAAACAAAACAACCTATCAAAATAAAAAACAAATATATGTTTTTGACGACTTTGATATTAATTCTAGTTTCGATGAAAATAAGGTTCGAACCATCAATGTTAATTCACCTGATATTGTTGAAGGTAAGATTGTTGGTAAATACCAATTTAGTCAATTAAAAAAGTTAGTTGTCAATTCATTAGGGAGTTTGTACGCCAATTACAAACCTTTGAAAGTGAATAAAGGACAATTCTTAAAGTTCGATTTTGTCATTTACAATAAAATAATAGAATTGTTTTATCCAAAAATAAATATCGGTTCTAATACCAGTATAAAAGGAAATATAAACTCGGATATTCAAGAATTTAAACTTGATTTTAATTCGCCTCAAATTACAGCTTCTGATAATGTTTTAGACAATATTAAGATAAAAATTGACAATAAAAATCCACTTTATAATGCCTTTGTCGAATTGGACAGCATCAAAAATAAGTATTATAAAATTCGAGATTTCAGCTTGATTAACGTCACGATGAAAGATACTTTGTTCTTTAGATCTGAATTTAAAGGCGGTTCAAAAGGGCAAGATTATTATAATTTGAACTTATTTCATACCATAAATAAAGAAAACAAAAATGTGGTTGGAATAAGCAAATCAGAAGTTAAATTCAAAGATTATTTATGGTTCTTGAATGAAAATGAAAATGATGAAAACACAATTATTTTCGACAAATCCCTAGAAAATTTCAATTTTAATGATATAATTTTAACTCACAACGATCAAGAAATTGTTTTTACAGGCGATATTAAGGGGAGTAAATTCAAGGATTTAACCATGAGTCTCAAAAATGTTGATTTAAATCAAATTACTCCGACCAATCCTAAATTTGTTTTTAATGGAAATATAAATGCAATTATTAATCTAAAACAGGATGATTTAGTTTTTCAGCCAACTGCGTCTATTCAAATTGATAATTTGGGTA
>CAMAWK010000079.1 GCA_945861915.1 Flavobacterium psychrophilum
AATATCTTTTCGGGAAATGACATTTATTTTGGCGTTCCAATCGTGGTATAAAAAATCTAGTTTTTCGAATTGCTCTTTTTGTAAATCGGTTAGGTTTGGGAAATACTTTAGAATGTCGTCCATCATTTAAAATTTTAACAAAAGTACCATTTTTAGTTTTGAATATTTAACGCAAATTTAGGTATTGAAAAAATTTAATAATTACCTTTGCATTCTATTTAAAATTTCAAATGAATAACATAACTCCTACATTTGCCAAGCAAGATAGTTTGAAGTTTTTTAGAACGCTCAACTCTCGTGTAAACAACTACTTCAAAGAAAATAATATCGAAAAAACAGGCAACTGGAAATTGCATCTTAAAACGATCATTCTTTTTACTGTTTTTTTAACTCCCTATTTTTTAATTGTCACTTTAACAACGATGCCTTTTTGGGTTTTTGCATTGCTATCTGTTGTAATCGGAATAGGTATGGCAGGAATCGGAATGAATGTAATGCATGACGGTAATCACGGTTCCTATTCTAACAAAAATTGGATTAATAAATTCATGGGAGGAACTATATATATTCTTGCAGGAAATGTCTATAATTGGCAGGTGCAACACAATGTTTTGCATCATACCTACACTAATATTCCAGGTCATGATGAAGATTTGGATGCTGGAAGGGTCATTCGATTTACCAAAGAAGCAAAGTGGTATAGTTTTCATAAATTTCAGCATTATTACTCTGTATTTTTGTACGGATTATTGACTTTTAATTGGTCTTTAACCACCGATTTCAAACAAATGAAAGGCTATTTAAAAAGAAACCTTTCTTACGGTAAAGCTAAAAACCCTAAGGTTCTTTGGACAACTTTAGTAATTACCAAAATAATTTATTTCTCTGTTTGGATTGTTATTCCAATGGCTTTAGGAATTTCGTGGTGGAAAGTATTGATAGGTTTTTTTATGATGCATTATACAGCAGGATTAATTTTGAGCATTGTTTTTCAGTTGGCTCATATTACTTACGAAACGACCAATCCACAGCCTAACGAAATAGGTGAAATTGAAAACACTTGGGCAATTCATCAATTATTTACAACAGTTAATTTTGCTCCAAAAAATTTCATTGTAAACTGGTACACTGGTGGTTTAAATCATCAAATCGAGCATCATTTATTTCCAAATATTAGTCATGTTCATTATAGTAAAATTGCAAAATTTGTAAAAGAGACAGCTAAAGAATGCAATTTGCCTTATTACGAATATAAAACGATGAGAAGTGCTGTTATTGCTCATTTCAAGCATTTAAAAGAATTGGGTATGGAACCCGTGATTCAATAATATTTCAATAAAATACTTTATAAATCAATAAATTACATTTCAATGAACAATTTGCTTTCTGACAGAATCAATAATTTAGCAACTTCTCAAACTTTAGCCATGGCAGCATTGGCTAGAGAATTAAAAGCGCAAGGAAAAGACATTATCAGTTTAAGTTTGGGGGAACCTGACTTTAATACACCTGATTTTATAAAAGAAGCAGCTAAAAAAGCTATTGATGATAATTATAGCACCTATTCGCCTGTTGATGGTTATCAAGATTTGAAAGAAGCCATTTGCAGAAAATTCAAAAGAGACAACGGTTTAGATTATATACCTTCACAAATTGTGGTTTCTACAGGAGCAAAACAATCTTTATACAATATTGCTCAAGTAATGCTAAACGATGGCGATGAGGTTATTTTACCAGCACCTTACTGGGTTTCTTATTTCGAAATCGTAAAACTATCAGGTGGAGTTCCTGTTGAAGTACCAACATCTGTTGAATCAGATTTCAAAATTACACCAGAACAATTAGAGGCAGCGATCACGCCAAAAACAAAAATGATGTGGTTTTCTTCGCCTTGTAATCCTAGTGGTTCTGTTTATAGCAGAGAAGAATTAACTGCTTTATCTAAAGTTTTAGAAAGATATCCGAATATCATTGTTGTGGCAGACGAAATTTACGAACACATTAATTTTTCTGGAACTTTTTGTAGTATTGGTTCAATTCCGGGAATGTTAGAAAGAACAGTTACTGTAAATGGTCTAGCTAAAGCATTTGCCATGACTGGATACCGAATTGGATATATAGGTGCACCCGAATTTATTGCAAAAGCCTGTACAAAAATTCAAGGACAAGTTACCTCGGGAGCCAATTCAGTGGCGCAACGTGCAACAATTACCGCTGTAGATGCTGATCCAAGTGTTTTGAATCATATGGTTCAAGCTTTCAAAGGTCGTAGAGATTTAGTTGTAGAATTATTGAAAGAAATTCCAGGTATCAAAATAAACGTTCCAGAAGGAGCTTTTTATGTATTTCCTGATGTGTCTTCTTTCTTTGGAAAAACATTAAAAGGAACAGAAATCAAAGATGCCAACGATGTATCGATGTATTTGTTAGCCGAAGCTTGTGTTGCGACCGTAACCGGTGATGCTTTTGGAAACCCAAACTGTATTCGTTTTTCTTATGCCACTAGCGATGAGCAATTAATAGAAGCATTGAAAAGAATTAAAGACGCTTTGGCGGGGTAGTCCAAAATCGATTTGAAATATTTTATAATGCCTCAAGGAAACTTGGGGTATTTTTTTGTTTGCTATTTTGAAACTATTTGTAAGAAAAAAATAATATATTTGATAATAATATGTGTCACACTGGTGCTCATCTGCGACGAGTGCCTACTTAAATTAGAAAACAAAACATAGTGTTTCCAACACCACAGTCTATACAAACAAAAAATCCCGTTTTGAATCTTTCAAAACGGGATTTCTGTTATAATCTAATAATCTATTAAGCTAGCATAGTAACTGGGTTTTCGATATATTGTTTTAAGGTTTGCAAGAACTGAGCTCCTGTTGCACCATCAATAGTTCGGTGATCACAAGCTAAAGAAAGCATCATGGTGTTTCCAACTACAATTTGTCCGTTTTTCACCACTGGTTTTTCTACAATTGCACCTACAGAAAGGATAGCAGAATTCGGTTGGTTAATGATAGAATTAAATTCTGTTATACCAAACATCCCCAAATTAGAAATCGTGAAAGTACTTCCTTCCATTTCGGTTGGCAATAATTTTTTGTTTTTGGCTCTTCCTGCAAGGTCTCTAACGCTTGTTCCTATTTGGGATAAACTCATTCCATCCGTAAATGGTAAAACAGGAACAACTAATCCATCTTCAACAGCAACAGCTACACCAATATTCACATGATAATTGATAATGATTGATTCGGCAGTCCACTGTGAATTAATTTTTGGGTGTTTTTTCAAAGCCAAAGCCGAAGCTTTAATGACCATATCATTAAAAGATACTTTGGTATCTGGAACGCTATTGATTATTGCTCTTGATTTCATTGCCTCGTCCATAGTTACCTCAATTACTAAATTGTAATGTGGAGCAGTAAACAAGGATTCTGCCAAGCGTTTTGCAATGATTTTACGCATGGTTGAGTTTTTGATCTCTTCCGTTGCAATTTGTCCTGCAGGAATATATGGTTTTGCAGCTGGTGCAGTAGCTTCTGTTTTAGCTGGAGCGACTTCTTGCGCTTTACTATCCGAAATCGGGGAACTGCTTGCTGGATTGAAGTTTTCAATATCATTTTTGGTAATACGTCCATTTTCGCCTGAACCTTTTACTTGCGTTAATGAAATTCCTTTTTCGTTCGCTATTTTCTTAGCTAACGGTGAAGCCAAAACACGTTGGCCGTCTGTTGGTAGTTCAACATTAGAAGCTGTCGATGGAGTAGGAGCAGATTTTACTTCTTCAGTTGAAACTGTTATTGGAGCAGAACCTCCTGCCACAAAACCACCTGCAATGCCGCTAACATCTGTTCCTGCTGGTCCAATAATAGCTAAAAGACTATCGATTGGAGCCGATTCTCCCTCTTGTATTCCTATGTATAATAAAGTTCCTTCATTGAAGGACTCAAATTCCATAGTGGCTTTATCGGTTTCAATTTCGGCAAGCATATCGCCTTCATTTACTTTGTCTCCTACTTTTTTTAACCAAGTAGCTACCGTTCCTTCGGTCATGGTATCACTCAAACGTGGCATCGTTACTACAACAACTCCAGAAGGGATTTCTGATTTTTGAGTAACGATTTCTGATTTCTGATTTTCTAAAACTGGAATTTCTGCTACAACTGGTGATGCAGAACCTACGTTAATTAAAGCCGAGATATCTTCTCCTGCTGCACCAATGATGGCTAAAAGAGAATCTACAGGTGCTGTTTCTCCTTCTTGAATTCCAATATATAAAAGAGTTCCTTCATTGAAAGACTCAAATTCCATAGTTGCTTTGTCGGTTTCAATTTCTGCAAGCATATCGCCTTCGCTTACTTTGTCACCTACTTTTTTTAACCAAGTTGCCACTGTTCCTTCGGTCATCGTGTCGCTCAAACGAGGCATATTAATTACTGTTGCCATAATAAATTTATAGTTTATGAGGAATAAATGGATAATTTTCTTGTGCGTACACTACATCATATAATTGTTGTATTTCAGGGTAAGCAGATTCTTCCGAGAATTTCACACATTCTTCTACTAATTCTTTTACTCTTTTTTCGATGGCTTCAATTTCTGATTCAGAAGCATATTTTTTGCTTTTAATAACATCTAAAACTTGAGTGATTGGGTCAATTTTTTTATACTCTTCTACTTCTTCTTTAGAACGGTATAATTGTGCATCAGACATAGAGTGTCCTCTGTATCGGTAGGTTTTCATTTCTAAAAAAGTAGGGCCGTCTCCGCGTCTCGCTCTATCGATAGCTTCGTGCATGGCTTCGGCTACTTTTACAGGATTCATTCCGTCTACTGGGCCGCAAGGCATTTCGTATCCTAAACCTAATTTCCAAATATCAGAGTGATTGGCGGTTCTATCTACAGACGTTCCCATCGCATATCCATTATTTTCAACAATAAAAACAACAGGTAATTTCCACAACATAGCCATGTTAAAAGCTTCATGAAGCGAACCTTGACGCGCTGCTCCATCACCAAAATAAGTCATGGTTACACCACCTGTATTATTGTATTTATCGCCAAAAGCCAAACCGGCTCCTAATGGAATTTGCCCACCTACAATTCCGTGTCCACCATAAAAACGATGTTCTTTAGAAAAAATATGCATAGAACCACCCATTCCTTTCGAAGTTCCTGTTACTTTCCCCATCAATTCTGCCATTACTCGTCTTGGATCAACACCCATTCCAATAGGTTGTACGTGATTTCTATAAGCAGTAATCATTTTATCTTTTGTCAAGTCCATAGCATGCAATGCTCCTGCTAAAACTGCTTCTTGACCATTGTATAAATGTAGAAATCCTCTAATTTTTTGTTGAATGTATAAGGCGGCTAGTTTGTCTTCAAACTTTCTCCAAAGTAGCATGTCTTCGTACCACTTTAAATAAACTTCTTTTGTAACTTCTTTCATGGTTTTTTCTAAGGTATTTCTGTTTATAACAAAAAAATGAAATTTGTTTGTATCCTTGACTTGTATAGTTTTTGTTGTGTTTATTTTTCTATAATAAACTATCAAACTATTTTTAAATGATGTTTTGTGATTTGAAAATCACGAAACGCAAAAATAGAACATTTCATGGAGTTAGTAAAATTTATAACTCATTTTTGGTGTTTTTTTCTTTTTTGTGATAATTTCTCATAAAAAATGAGAGTATAGCATCCTTTTTTAAAGATTCTGTTTTTTTAATTGTCAGTCTACAAATAAAATTGCCTCCTGAAAGATAGTCTTTTGGGAGGCAATTATTTTTATTTAGATAATCAATACTTTTTTTTAGTACTCATCATATTTGTCACCAAAATTGAATGTAAGTGAGAATCGAAGCGTGTTCTCTAAAGGATTTCGAACTTTAGATGCCGAAAATAGATAAGACACATCCACTTTTATGGCTGTGTATTTGAAACCAGCGCCCAATGAAACGAATTGTCTAGCTCCTTTTTGTGGACTTTCGTGGAAATACCCTAATCGCATAGCAAATGAATCTTGATACAAATATTCGGCACCTAACGAATAGGTGATTTCTTGTAATTCTTCGCTAAATCCATCAGGAGCATCACCAAATGATTTGAACATTCCTGATGTCCAGCTAGTTGTAGAATTTATTGCGTTTTGTTCTTCATTTGTGATGTCTTCTGGGTCATCAAAGTCGCCATCATTATTAGTGTCAATAGCTGTTTTTGGTGTTGGAACTAATAATTTATTTAATTCTAGGCTTACAGCTACTTTATTGTAATCATCCAAGATGAAATCAAAACCAGTTCCTAATTTTAAATTTGCAGGAAGAAAATTTCCATTGAATTCAGTGTTGTCATAACTAATTTTTGGCCCGAGATTTTGTAAATTAAAACCTGCTCTCCATCTACCATTAAATTCATTAAATGCAATTTCTTCTGATTGAAAAAAACCAGCAACATCTATTGCAAATGTACTTGCTGCTGAAGCATCTTCAACACCAGTTGAAACCTTTAGATTTGAAGTAATAAATCGAGCTGCAATGGACATAGCAAATTTTTCACTCAATTTTAGGGAGTAAGAACCATCTAATGCATACTCATTTGGAGAAACCGTATTTAATAAAGTACCACTGTTATCAGTTAGTTGAATTTCGCCTAAACTGAAGTATCGAAGGCTACCAGCAAAAGCACTTCTTTCGTTTAATTTATTGAAATAAGTAAACTGTCCCAACGAAACATCATTTACTAAATCAGTAAGATAAGGTGTGTAGCTTACAGAAAACCCTTGTTTATGCAATCCAAAAGCATATTTGGCTGGATTATATTGTTGCGAAAAAGCATCTGATGAGGTAGCCACTCCTTGGTCAGCTAAACCCGCAGATCTAGCGTCAGAAGCTACCATTAAAAATGGGACCCCTGTAGTAATAACCCTTTGTTGAGCCTCAGCAAAAGAAACAAAAATAAGATAGATTGATAGTAAAGATAATTTTTTCATTAGTGTAAAAATAGTGATGGAACAAATATAGTATTTTATTAAAGTATTACAAGTTTTTCAATTTTTTCAATTTTTTTGTTAGTCAGGTTTGATTTAACGGTAAGTTTATAAACATAAACTCCTTTTCCTATTCTATCGCCAAAATCATCTTTGCCATCCCAAGTAATTTCTTTAGAGAGAAAGCCTTCGGTATTCACGATTTGATTTTTTGTCCAAACTACCTTTCCTGTTATGGTCATAACTTGAACTTGAACATCTAAAGGTTCAAATGGTCTGTTATGTGTGAACCAAAATTCGGTATAATTAACAAACGGATTTGGGTAGTTTAGTACATTAGATAAGGTTATTGTTTCGTCGCCAACTACTATAAATTGAATTTCAGTAGAAATAGGGTTATTATAAACATCCCAAGCTTTGAGAGTGACTGTATGTAAACCAACTGCTAAATTCTTAAACTGAAAACGAACCGTTCCTTTTGTGAAATCATCTAAATTTGTTTGATAATAGTCATTCAAAACATACGGATTGCTTTCGTCTCCGTCCAAAATTGCAACCATATCATGTCCTATTCCGCTTGCGGTATTAATTCCATTTTCATCTTCTAAATTCGCTACTAGAAAAGGGGATTCGTTGGTTGTTCCGCCCGAAACAAAATTGGAATCGTTCATATATAACTGAACAGTTGGCGGAATATTGTCTACAACTGCATTTTCATTCACACCTCCAATTTTTATACTTGTGTCAAATCCAGTTTCGTTTTGAAGTTGACCTGTTTTTTTTGCATAAAAACTAATTTTTCCATTTGAAATAGGAACTCGAATGTCTCTTGGGACTACAAAACTAAATTCGAATTGTCCGTTTGTTATAGATGCATTTCCTCTAAAAATGGTTTCTCCCAACACATTAAAATTAATAGGAGGACTATAGCCATCGTTGTTTAAAGTGGTTTTGGTTATATTTTTGTCAAAAATATTCGTAAAAAGTTCTCCGTTATAGGTATCTAAAAGCATATTTTTTTCGTCTGTTATTTCTCCTGTTATTTTCATTTTTGACAATGATTTGAAATCAGGAATAGTTTCAGAAATGGGAATATCGTTTATCTTGGTCAATGTGATTTTTGGCTTTGGAATAGCTAACATTAATGCTGGATCTCCAATATAAAAAACTACGTTTGTAGAGGAATTTGGATTCGTGTTTTTGGAAATTCGTAAAGCTTCAGCAATTGATGTGTATTGATTGGAACCGTAAGCAAATAAATTTTTGGCAAACAAAAAATTAAAATTTTCAGCACTGTATTGACCTATTTCCCGAATGGTAGTAATCATAGAAATGGCACCACCTTTTGGATTCCAATAAGTAAATTCGCCCGCTGTAGGTCTCAAAGGATTATCAAAACGAGAGAAATCACAAGTAATAGTAATGAATAAAGGGTATTTGTATTGATTGCTTAAATTTTGTCCGTCTATTTTATCCCAAAGTCGCTCTGCCGATAAACCATCCTCGCCGCCATGTCCTAAATAATTAAAAACCAATGCGCCTTTTTCAAATGAGTTGAATAAATCGGTTTTCGCTTTTGGGTATCTAAAACCGCCTGCTGACGATTCTTGGTCATAGGAGTCTAGTATAATTTTAGTTGCATTGATGAATGGCTTTTGAGAACTAACTAGATCGGCAAGCGTGTTTTGATTAGTTTGTAAAGAAGCATCAGAACTTATAGTGGAACCATCGGGAGGAATAGCATCGGAATCATCAGCGATTACCACAAAATTGTTTCTCCAACTTCCAAACGATTTTATATCATGATATTCCATCACTTTATTGACCATTTCTTCGGCTTGATTTACATCGTTTACCAGCATTCTACCAACTGCAATGTCAATTCCGCCAAAAAAACCACTAATATTTCCTTCGTTAACATCCATTAATCCATAAAAATCATCAGAGGCATAGGAGGATTCTCCAATTGAATTGCTATTCATAGCATGATAAATAGGAACAATATTCGTGTTGTTTGGGGTTCTGTTTTTATAGTCGAAAGACGCATCGCCAAAGAGATTGACGAATTTTATTTTTCGAGTTGAATTTTTCGGATTGTCATAAATATATTTGATACAATTTCTAATGGCAGCAATATCTTGTTTTCCAGATGAAAATTCTGGATAAATAGATTCAAGTGAGATTACTTTAACATTTAAATTGGAATAGGAACGATGAAAATCAGCAAGTTTTTCAGCTTGAACACTTAAAAAACTAGGGGTGATAATAGCATAATCTATCTCGTTGTCGAAAAAATCTCCTTTCAAGTTTTGGTTTGCAATTTTAGTTTTGCTTGTTTTAAGAGGAGTGAAGTAATCAGCTGCATCAATAGCAATGTATTTTCTAATTTCACCTAAAGTTGCTTTTATAGAAAAGGAGGATTGTTTTTGGTTTTCGGCTGTAGTAACGTTATAAATATCGGTAACATCCCAAACTTGGCTTATTCCGTTTGCGTTTGAAAAAGTGTAATTTATTATCCCCGTATTTGAACCCGCTAAATCATATTGAAAATGAAACTGTTTGCCGAATCCCTGTAGTTTTCTTTTGGATGAAAGTCTTATAAAATCCAAATATCCTTTCGAGCCAGGAACTCCGTTGTTGTCATATTTTAGTTTAATTTTTATATTTTCAGAAGCAGGAAAACTGATATTTGAAGGTAGAGAGCCTTGGTTTAATTTAATAGATGAGTTTGCAGAAAGTGCGAAAAAATTTATTTTTCCTAGATTTTGATTGTTTACAGTTACATCTAAAAATGTATTTGTAAAAGCCGCAGCAGCTCCGCTTATGGATAATTTTACAGGAATTGTGGTATCAATGTTCGGAATGCTAAACGAAAATTCTTGTTCGTCTTCGATTTCGAAAGATTCTCCATACCATTGGCGTCCTAATTTTACAATATTAACAAGATCCAATTCATGGAACTGGTAATCATCAAACACAGTTGTTTCTAATTTACTTGTTCCTGAAGGCTGCAACATAGTCGAAATTCTTTTACCATCATCGCCTTGAATTGTTACATAATAATAGGATTTGGTGTCATATAAATTGACATTGGTTTGACTTTCGGTGTTGTAAGTATCGACTCCTTCGGCAGAAAAA
>CAMAWK010000080.1 GCA_945861915.1 Flavobacterium psychrophilum
CTAGCTAATCTAGTTGGAATTTCTATACTATTAATTACTTCGGTTACAAAATAAGTTTTAGCATTTCCTAAAGCTGTTGTTCCAGCAAGAGGTAATCCTCCTGTTGCAGCAGCATAGAAAACCATACCAGTACCTGCTGTAGCAGTTGCTACAGTAGCTCCTTTACAGAATGCAGGGAATGATGCAGGGATTTGTGTACTAGTAATGGTTAAATCTAATAATTCAGTTACACAGTTTACACTTGTTGTTCCTGTTTTGATACCACTAGTAGTATACGTTTGGCCATTGTTAGCCCAAGTATAAGTTAAGAAGCTGGTAACAGCAGTTGTGTTTGTAGAATAAGCAATAACTTCAAAATTCCCTGTAGATGAACCTACAGCCTCAGGACCTGTTACAGCCAATAAACCTGAAGTAGCTCCCATTGGAAGTACTGCGTCAATTCTAGTATCGCTAACTACAGTTACACCTGTAAGTGGAATACCGTTAACGGTTACAGCAGTTGATCCTGTAAATTTAGACCCTAATATTACTAAAGTAGTTCCTTCACAACCTTGAGTGATAGAATCTGTACCATTGCTACTAAATTGAGTAATAATTGGAGTTTGAACGTAAACTAATTGTACTTTTCCACCCTCTCTCCTAGGAGTAACATAAGGTAAAGAAGTTTCTGGGTCAATACTTTCTGTACCAGTATAATTTACAGACCATCCTGGAGTTAATCCTGTTACTGTAGTAAATGAACCTACTAGAGGTTGAGTTGAACCAGCTGAAATGATATCAATAGGTGATGCCAAAGTTCCAGAAGGTGTATAAATACCTGTTACATCTAATGTACCAGCAGAAACATCTATTCCTCCTAATGGATTGTTCAATTGGTCATAATCAACTCCAGCAGTAGTGTTGCCACTTACTTGTATTTTTGCAGTACCGTAAATACCAAACCAATCATATCTATTGATTTCAGCAATTCCCTTTCCAGCAGAACCTCCTGGCGAAACTGTACCTGTAGCTCCAATACCTGATAATCCTGAAAGTGAATTTAAATAATCAGAACCAGTATCTGTATTAATTGTACCACCACCACCAGTTCCAGAAGTTATAGCTCCTTTGGCTGAAGAAACTGAAAAACTAGGAATTGCTGCTACTGCTGGTGTTGGTGGATCAAGTACCGCAGGCACAGCAGCAGTTGCAGTATAGGTTTGCGTTGCAGACGACCCTGCATTTCCAGACACTTTTGTAAGTGAACCTGATGTAGTAGATATCGAAGCTGTATTAGCACTTGTGGCAACATTAGTAATTATGCTCGTTGCTCCATATTTATTTAGTACAACCGTATAGTTGTTAGTCCCATCAGTATAAACATCCCCTGTATTTGCCGCATTACCAGTAGGCAATCCATTGAATGAAACTAGTTTATTAGTAGCGGTTGCTGCAGTTCTTACAAAATTAATACTCCCTCCAGCGTTATTATTTACTGAAGAAAATCCTCTTAATTCGTTGTTTGTGTTTATAATTCCTGTATTTGTAATGCTCATTTTAGCACCATAGTGATATACAGAGCTTTCCAAATTTAACGTTCCACTATTGATAAAGGCAGCTTTTGGAGCTTGACCATCAACAGTAGCTGTTATTGCGAATCCTGTACCTACAATAGTTGATCTATTTTTCAAATTAATAGTTCCTGTACTTGTATTTATAAGACTACAAAGACTTCCAGAAAATGCTGTTCCACCACCACCATTACCTACATTAAAAGCGGAGCTTCCAATAGCCGAAATATCCAAATCAATATTGATTGTTCCTTCGTTTGTAAAATTCACGATTTGCGGGGTTGTACTCGGGGTATAGCTGTTTCCACTTATAAGAGTACCCCCAAATGTTGAGAAAACCAGCCCACTTCTAGTAGAACTACCCAACACATTGATAGTTCCTTTATTCAAAAATTCAGTAGGGATATTATTAGCGCTATTTCCACCAGTAACTGCGTTATTAGCATTGGTCGCTGCACTGTGTAGAGTTAAAGTTGTACCTGCTTCCACAGTTACGTTTGCTACACTACCAACATTAAGCAAACCCCCTTTAACAGGTGATCCTACACTCCCTAAAGTTACACCTGTACCATCAAGTATCAATTTACAAGCATTAGTTCCTCCATTTGCTCTAATGGCAGATATTCCAAGATTAGTTGCTTGATTAAGTGTAATAGTTGGGTTGTTAAGTACCATTCTGTAGGTTACAAGAGAATTATTAGCATTAGTAGTACTACTACCAGTAACAACAATTGCACCTGCTCCAGCAAAATTGGCTGCACTTAGATTTATGTTCAAAGTTCCACTACCTGAATAACCCCATTCTGTAGCTACAGTAGGTATATTGTTAGGCGTAGCACAATTAATAGCATAAGTAGGAAATCCAGAGAAACCAACTCCAGCTGTATTAATATTCAATGCACCATTATTAACGATAGAACCACCACTTAATACAATAGTACCAGATAAAGCATTTGCTAAGTTAACTGTTCCACCTGAATTGATAGTTAAGGTAGCTCCAGCCGCATTAAACTGATTAGTAATAGACACTCTTCCTATATTAATAGTTTGTCCATTAGTGATTATTGGTGGGTTAGCACCATTAGAAGGGATTATAGCCCAGTCGTCTAGTTCTACTTGACCTGGATATAAACTAGTTCCAGCCACTCCAGTAGTTGCTCTAGATTGAACATACCAGTTTCCTGCATCATTCCAGTTGCTAGAAACATTACCTGTCCATACAAGAAGGTCATTAGTTGTACTTGATGAAGGCGCAACAGTTTGTGCTACAGCCGTGTTGCCAAAAAGACAACAAAATGTCATTAACAGAGCAATCAAGCCCCATTTCGGTTTTTTGATAGAATAAAATTCTTTTTTCATAGTTAATTGTAGTTTGTTAATAAATAGTATTGGGAACTATTCCCAATTTTTTTCACCCTAAGGTATATTTTGCTGTTTTCAAATGACAAATTGTTTGTAGAAAACGGTTTTATTTTTTTAGTAACGATTGTGTCAGTCTGAGCTTTTAAAAGTCTGTTTAGTTTGACCTTAACAGGCTCAGACTGACATTTTCGTTTTTAATAATCTACTATTATTGTTTTACAATTTTGAAAGTTTTTTTAGCATTATCAATGCTAACTTCCATTAAATAAACCCCTCTTTGTAAGTTGGAAATGTTTAATTGTTTTTGTGAAGCATTTACAGTATTGCTTTGCACTTTTTGACCTGTAATAGTATAAAGTTCTACTTTACTGATGTTTTTCTCAGCAGAAAGATTGACTAAATTACTGGTAGGATTTGGGTAGTAATTAAATTTGAATTTAGAAAATGCATTATCAGAAGTACTAAGATTTGGATCAAAAGACAATTGTACTTTTCCACCAATAATATCTACATATTTTACTATCCATCCAGAAGTTAAACCAATAACATTAGCAAAAGGACCTCCGTTTAATAGCGCACCAGAATTAGTTGATAACGGGTCTACAGGATCAATATAAGTAGTTAAGATATCGACCGTTACATCCGATGTTGGAGTATAAATACCCGTTACATCTAATGTAGCTTCTGTGATATCAATCACGTCAGATTTTCCTGGGAAAACAATTTTATCATAATCAACACCAGCAGTTGTGTTACCAGAAATTTGCATTTTTATGGTTCCTTTTAAGCTATATGCATCTAAAAGAGCTTCGCCAAAAGTCGCCACCCCTTTTCCTGTGTCTCCACCAGGTGATAATACACTAGTAGAACTTGCCATATTTACACCATTAATCCCTGTCATTGCTCTAGTTCCAGTATTTGTATTAATAACTCCATTGTTTATGGCACGTTGAAAAAATGCATTATCATTATTTGCGGTATGTCCAGTATAAGTAATAGAGTCATCTCCAGCACCAGCACCCGTTTTTGTAAGAGTAACAGGAAGTGTTGGATCGACTGGATTTGTTGTAGGAGGGTTAACAATGTCAGCAGCAACATGAGCTACAAGCGTTGTTCCAGTACCTGCCTTATTGACAACTACTGTATATACATTAGAGTTTAAATCTGTATAAGTAGTTCCTATTGATGCGTTAACAGTAGCAGCAACTCCAGTAAAAGTGATTAATTTTGTAGTGTTTTCAGGAGAACTTAAAAAAGTAATTTTTCCAGTACTAGCATTTTCAGTATAAAAAACTCTAAACTCTTGATTGGTATTAATAGTACCTGAGTTAATTAATTTTGACCCTGTACTGCTTGGAGAATCAGGATTAAAAGCTCTTCCACCTGTATTGAAATTAGCACCGTATAAATTTAACGTACCACTATTGTTAATCGTCATAAATGGACTTTTTTGACCGTCTACATAAGAATAAATAGCATACCCTGCACTTCCGTTTAACAAATAGTTTTTGATAGACATAGTTCCTGAATTAATCAAATTACATTCTGATGTATTTACAGGAGGCGCTTGATAACCTGCAACAAAAAATCCTGCTTGAGTTCCTGCAAGTGTATACTTCATATCTACCTCTACTGTACCTTCGTTAATGAAATTTTGTATAGCATTGTATTCTGAACTCATAGAAATGGCACTTCTTGTTCCAGTACCTTTAATTTTGATGGTTCCTTTATTAGTAAAATTTGAAGGAGGTACAATAATGGTTGTACTGCCATAGGCATAAAAACCAATAACACCACTTGGGAGAGCTTCATTACAATATACATTAAAAGTAGTTTCGGGTGCAACTGTTACATTAAGACCAGGACCAGAAAAAGACATTAATCCATTCAACCCACCTGAAACAGGATCTCCTAAGTCGAATCCAGTACCACCAAGTATTACTTTACATGGTGCAAAAGTACCATTACCATGGTATCTAAAAACATGTGTGTTGGCTGTACCATTCGTGGCTTTTACAGTAGAGAGTTTAATTGAAGTTGTACCGTTAAATAACAGCTTGTAAGTAGCATTGTTTCCATTTGTTCCAAAACCATTAAATAGGAAAGCACCACTATTGTTGTTTCCTAGTGAAGTATCAATAATCAAATCACCGCTACCAGAATAAGTGTATTCTGTAGCTACAGTCGGAACTACAGCAGGAAGGCTAAAAGTCATTCCGTAAGCGCCAGAAAAGTTGTTTCCAACACCAGCAGCAGGAGATAATGAGCTTATGATTTCTAAATAACCATTATTAACAATATTTCCACCTTTAACCAAAACGCCTTCGTTTGTAAGAGTTTCAACAGTCAATTCTACTCCTGAAGGAATAGTTAATGTAGAAGGATTTCCCGCAACATTATCATTACTAATAGTAAGACCTCCTATAAAATAAGATCCCGCTGAAAGAGTAGGGTTACCTCCATTTGCAATCAAAGCAATATCTACAATTGTTGGTGAGCTAGTCGCTACTTTTGGAGTAGCAAATGTAAATGCGATATTTGTACCCGGTGCAGGAACCGCTCCTATAGTATTAGAACTTAAAGTGATTTTAGTACCTTCAATAAGAGTAATAGTAGCTCCAACAGGAATACCAAAACCAGACACTTTGTCGCCCACAGCTATTTCGGTGTTTGCAGCGTTTAAAGTAATAAATGCAGCGTTAGTAGTAAATGTGGCTGCAGATGTAATCGCTGGATAATTCCAGTTTGAGGCAGTTGACCAGTTGTTGTCGGTTGCACCTGTCCAAGCAATGTTTTTTTGTGCTACTACTGAGTTAGTCATAAAAGCACAAAAAACCAAAGTAAAGGCAATCAAACCTCTGTTTAATTTTTTAGTAAAATAGTTTTTTTTCATAATAAATAGTTTTTTTGTAATTGTTTCGGGAACTTTTCCCAGTTTTCATAATTTGTTTAAAGCCTATTTTTGAAAATAGAGCAGCCTCCAAAATTAGATAGTTTGTTATAATTTTTAGGTGTCAAATAATTCAATTACTGGGTGTAAATTAATCAAAATGGTTTTTTCTGCTCTATTTTAGCTCAGTTTTAAAGGAGTTTTGCCTTTTAATTAAAAAACAGAATTTGGTTTAAAAAAATTTCAGAAGTTATGTTTGAGTTACTTCAAAGTTAATTTTAAACGCTATGATAGGAATTAAAAATAATGCTGAATTTGAAGCAAAGAAGACTTTCATATAAGTAAAAACAAAATAATAATTTGCTTACACTACTTATAATGAAAAGTATTCCTGAGAATTAGAATTATAAAAAAAAGGAATTTTAGGCAATCGAAAGATTAATTGCTTATTTAGATTTATTGGCTTCGGCTATGTATTTTTCTAATGCCATAGTCATAGAAGGTGTTTCGGGAGTGGGCGCCAAAATATCAATTCTTAAACCATGATCTAAGGCTTCTTTTTGGGTGGTACTTCCAAAAACAGCAATTCGAGTATTATTTTGCTCAAAGCTGGGGAAATTCATAAATAAAGATTTTATCCCTGTTGGACTAAAAAACGCTAAAACATCATAATAAACATCCGCCAAATCAGTTAAATCGCTCATAACTGTTTTGTAAAAAATGGCCTGAGTCCAATCGACTTTTAAATTGTTAAGTGTAACTGGAGCATCTGCGTTGAGTTGGTCAGAGGCTGGAAGTAAAAATTTCTCGTCTTTGTATTTTTTAATTAGAGATGTAAGATCAACAAAATCTTTCGATCCAACATAAATTTTACGTTTTCTGTAAACCACATATTTTTGAAGGTAAAAAGCAATGGCTTCAGACTGACAAAAATACTTTAATCCTTCGGGAACTTTATAACGCATTTCATCGGCAACCCTAAAAAAATGGTCAACAGCATTTTTACTGGTTAAAATGATAGCTGTAAAATGATTTAAATCAATTTTTTGAAGTCTAATTTCCTTTGCATTTACACCTTCTACATGAATAAATGGTCTGAAATCAATTTTAACTTTATGCTTTTGTTGAAGCTCAAAATAAGGAGAGTTTTCTACTTTAGGCTCAGGTTGTGACACCAAAATTGTTTTCACTTTCATAATCGACATTTTCTAAGCTATGTTTTTTGTAAACCAATAATAGATAAAATAATACGGAACTATTTCAAGGGCGCAAAGATATAAAATAAAATAAAACAACTTACTGAATATTAAATTTTGATAATTTTTTATTGAAACAAAATAGACAATGGCATTTATAAGCAAAAGTAGACCTAAAACAAACAACAGAAAAAACTTTGAAATAGAATCATAATAAAACAAAACAACATTGATTGGAAGAATTAGCAAACCCGTATAAGTACGGTAAATTACTTTTTGGAGATTAAATTGCTCCATAAATTCTTCTATTTGAAAAGCTGTGGCGATAATTTTTTCAATTAAAAATTTTGCCAAAATAAAATACATCAAAAAAGTAATTATTTGGATATAAAGAATCCAATCTGTTTTTGATGCATAACCAAAATAACTTAACGAAAGTTGGATAAAAAAAGCAAAAGAAATAATTTGAACAAGGAATAATGAAATTGTAAATCCACTTTTTAAATGGCTACTGTCTTTATAAATATTGATGTATTTATCCGAGTAAATTAATTTGGCAAAGTCAGAAAATCGTCCTTCAAAAACAGATTTAGTAAATGAAATACTAGCAAATGACAGGACAAAAAGGAGCGTTGCCCAGTCTTTATTTTCGATTATTCGTGTATGAAGTAGGTTGTCAATCATAATTTATGCAAAACTAATGATTTTTTATTTCATTCTTTTTTATAATTTAATCAAAAAACGGGCTTCTTTCATGTGGTTAAAATATAGAATTGCAATGGTATAAGTCTGTCTTACATGAAACACAAAATTTAAATAAGTGTGAAACAAATCATTTAAAAAAAGCTACTTTTGCGCTGAAATTACTCAAAAATATGAATGATTGTATTGTTATAATTCCAACCTATAACGAAATTGAAAATATAGAAAGCATCATTAGAGCTGTTCTTTCTTTGCACAAACCCTTTCATGTGCTGGTAATAGACGATAATTCGCCAGACCATACTGCAGATAAAGTAATTAATTTGCAAACAGAGTTTACTAACAAATTATTTTTAGAAAAAAGAAATGGAAAACAGGGTTTAGGAACCGCCTATGTTCATGGTTTTAAATGGGCGTTAGAACGGAATTATAATTATTTTTTCGAAATGGATGCCGATTTTTCACACAATCCTACCGATTTAGAAAAATTGTATGATGCTTGTCATTTGGGTGGAGCAGATGTTGCCATCGGCTCTCGTTATGTTACGGGAGTAAATGTGGTAAACTGGCCTTTGAGTAGAGTGTTGATGTCTTATTTTGCCTCTGTATATGTGCAAATTATTACAGGAATGAAAATTCATGACGCCACAGCAGGTTTTATTTGTTACAGTAGAGAAGTTTTAGAAAAAATAGATTTAAAGAAAATAAAATTTGTTGGATATGCTTTTCAAATAGAAATGAAGTATCGCGCTTTTTCTAAAAATTTCACCATTGTCGAGGTGCCCATAATATTTACCGATAGAACCAAAGGTCAGTCCAAAATGAGTGGAGCTATTTTTCAAGAAGCAGTTTTTGGAGTTATTGCACTCAGATTAAAAAAATTAGTTAACACATTATAATAAGAGAAAAGATAAAATGAACAGGATTTTAATCAAGAATGCAAAAATAGTTAACGAAGGAGTTATTTTTGAAGGCGATTTGTTGATTGAGAATGACTTAATTGTTGAAATTTCAGACAGTATTAGTGCAAAATTTTCTAATTGTACTATTATTGATGCCGAGGGGAATTTTTTAATACCTGGAGCAATAGACGATCAAGTGCATTTTAGAGAACCAGGATTGACTCATAAAGGCGATATTGAATCAGAATCAAGAGCTGCTGTTGCTGGAGGAATTACTTCATTTATTGAGCAACCCAATACGGTTCCTAATGCGATTACCCAAGAATTATTAGAGCAAAAATATAAAATTGCCGAGAAAACTTCTTTTGCTAATTATTCCTTTATGATGGGCGGAACGAATGATAATTTAGAAGAAATTTTAAAAACCGATTCTCGAAATGTAGCAGGACTTAAATTATTTTTAGGTTCTTCAACAGGAAATATGCTTGTTGACAATCCAGAGTCATTAGAAAAAATATTTTCTAGTACTAATTTGTTAATTGCAGTACATTGTGAAGATGAAACTACTATTAAAACAAATTTAGAAAAATACAAACAAGAATATGGAGAGAATATTCCGGTTGAATGTCACCCATTAATTCGCTCGGAAGAAGCCTGTTTTTTATCATCATCCAAAGCGGTTGAATTAGCAAAAAAAACCGGAGCTCGACTCCATGTTTTTCATATATCCACTGCCAAGGAATTGGATTTGTTTACCAATAAAATTCCTTTGGAAGAAAAAAGAATTACTGCCGAAGTTTGTATTCATCATTTGTGGTTTTCAGATGAAGATTATAAAACAAAAGGAAATTCTATAAAATGGAATCCCGCTGTAAAAACTGCAAATGACCGAAAAGCACTTTGGGAAGCATTAAATGATGGAAGAATAGATGTTGTCGCAACAGACCACGCGCCGCACACAATTGAAGAAAAAAAACAGTCCTATTTACAATCGCCCTCTGGAGGACCACTTGTGCAACACGCTGTTGTTGCCATGTTTGAATCCTATCATCAAGGAAAATTAAGCATCGAAAAAATAGTTGAAAAAATGTGCCATAATCCTGCAAAAATTTTCAAAATTGAAAATCGTGGATTTATAAAAGTGGGTTATTTTGCTGATTTAGTTATTTTAAATCCGGGATTGCCTTGGAGTGTAAAAAAAGAAAACATTTTAGCAAAATGCGGTTGGTCTCCATTTGAAGGTTTTACTTTTAAATCCAGAATTACTCATACTTTTGTAAATGGACAACTTGTTTACGCCGCTTTTAAAGTAAAAGACATTCGAGCTGGAAAAAGATTGTTGTTTAATCGATAAATGATGAATAAAGGAGCGCTTTTTTTTGGTATAATAATTTTAATGATAAGCTGTAAAGAACAGGCAGTTAAAAAACCAGCCATTCTTATCGAAAAGGAGGTCATGATTGATATTATGTATGACTTATCTCTTCTTGAAGCTATGAAATTTCAAACGGTTAAGCCACT
>CAMAWK010000081.1 GCA_945861915.1 Flavobacterium psychrophilum
TGTTGCATTTATTGACAGATAAATTCTCTATTGAAGATATGGATATGGTTTATAAAGCTTAGTTAGTTTGGTTTAGTGAAGAATTCCCTGTTTTGATTTTTTTTGAAACAGGGTTTTTTTAATTTTAAAATGAAAACCCATGTCAACAACAATTTTTGATTTTGTAGGTTCCAATCAGGGAGATTGGAAAGTAACCGCAATGACAACTCTAAAAGGAGATTCACTCGCTCCCATAACACATTTGCAAAAGGTCGCCAGCACTTTGGAGCAATCCAAAACAGGTATTTGGACATTAAAAGGAGTCATTAGCAATTTGCGCTATACCGAAAAAGCAGACAAAGATAAATTAGTTGCCATTCAAGAAGATTTAGGTCGTCCACAAGCTACTTTAGCCGCTTTTATCCCGATTCGAAAATCGGAGGCTTGGTGGAATTTAGCCCAAGACGAACGACGAAAAATCATGGAAAACAAATCGCAACACACTAACACTGGTATGAAATATTTGCCTGCCATTGCTCGAAAATTATTTCATTCGCGTGATATTGGTGAAGCCTTTGATTTTTTGACTTATTTCGAATTTGCTCCTGAATATTCAGATGCTTTTGAAGAACTCTTGTTTGCGCTTAGAAGCACCGAAGAATGGACGTACATTGACCGAGAAGTGGATATTAGGTTGGCGAAATAGTGTGATTCTAAATGAGGAAACTATTTGGCAGTATTCTCAAGCCATTCTAGGTATTTTTTCTCTAAAAACGAAAGTCCTGCTTTTCTGTATTCTTCGGTTTCAATCGTGAAATGATCTCCGGGATAGTAGGCAAACTCCACTTTTGCTCCTAGATTTTTCATTTCTTTTTCTAGAAGTTCAACTGCATTATTCAGGAAATAATTGTCTTGATTGCCTACGGAGATTTTTATTTTTGAGTCTAATTTGGGTTGTAGTTTTTGCCAATTGCTGCGTAACAAAAACGAAATATCATAGGCTTTCCAGTCTGTTACTGCTTGATTGTTAATTGCTCCCGTTTTGAAATCGGCTATTTTTTCAGGGGATTTATCGATGGATTTTTTACCAAAAACCGCATTCCACGAATTAAATTGTTCGCCACGATACAACACACTTTCTATTCTGTAATCGTCTCTTACATACAACCACGGAATTCCACCCGCAACAGCAGCATCTAATTTTAAATTCCCATCGGACTCATAAAACAAATTTGTGTCAGTATACAAATTCGTTTTTCCGAAACTTCTAAAATCAACAGGGTCGGGAGCACTCGACCAGCATCCTGTAAAAGTAAACGGATAGTTAGTTTGCAACCACAACGAAGACCAACCGCCGCTACTGTGTCCCGATAAAAGTCTGGCTTGATTACAACGATAGTTTTTCTCTAAAGTCGGTATAAATTCATTTACCAAAGCATCGCCCCAAGGACCATTATTGTCGCTATTGGCATACGCATTATGTCCATTAGAACAATTTCCGTCCAGAAAAACGGTAATACAAGCGGTTGTATCGAGCGGCATACTCTTTTCTTCTTTGTTAGAATACTCATAATAATTACCTCCAAAACCCGAAATGAGATAATGAGTGGGGAATTTACGATGGGGTTGGCTGAAATATTCTTTGGGCAAAAGAATGGCAGCATCAACGCTAACCGATTTTTTATGAAAAGAAGAAAGTAGCGCAGACGAAACTTTTAATTCTTTGACAAAATCTGTTTCAATAAATACGGGTGCAGGAATCGTTTTGTCGCAAAGAATGCTATTTTTTTTCTTGGTATTTTTGGTGAAATTGACTTTTACAGGTTCGCTGTACATATTGCCCACACTGTTCCCAATATTTCTGTTTCTCCCGCCTAAGTTGCGATCCCAAACTATTTGAAGAAAATATTCGCCCCGTTCTACATTCGAAAGTGTAACAGGAAACGAATCGGCATTGTCATTAAACAAAACGGTTGTATTGGGTTTTATTTGGTTCACATCGATTGAAAAACAGTACAAATTGGGTAAACCAACGCCAGCATCTTTGGGGTTTTTTCCATCTTTTGAAAGGTAAAGAATTACTTTTCCCGAAAAAGTTCCCTCAAAGGCTGACGGTGAAAAGGAAGTTTGAATTTGCTGCGCTTGTGATGAGAAAGTTAGCAGAAACAGAAAAATGAAAAATATATGTTTACGATTCATAACATTGTCTTTGGTTTTTATAAAAAGTGAACCGCCATTTAAAGAATTACTCACTAGGAATACTTAAATTTAGTAATGAATTTCTAATTAGTTCATAATGCTCCCAAGGTATAAAATGATTCGCATTTTCTATCGGAATTATAGTCATAGATTTTGCATTTACAAATTCATTTTTAATAAAATCAACATTCGAGAAAGGAACTAATGGATCCTTTGTGCCGTGAATGACAGTTACATCCGAAACTATGTTTTTAAGATTTGGTTTCATTGTCACTAAGTCTTTTTTCAGCCACCAAAGCTCATCGTTAGAAGGGAGTAATGCGCCTGGAATTAAATATCTCAAAGGGAATGCTTTGATAATTGGACGCCATTTTTCGGGTGTTTCTGCTTTTGGGTC
The DNA here is from genome assembly GCA_945861915.1 of Flavobacterium psychrophilum. GTDB lineage: Bacteria > Bacteroidota > Bacteroidia > Flavobacteriales > Flavobacteriaceae > Flavobacterium > Flavobacterium psychrophilum_E. The sequence continues at coordinate 2,576 of CAMAWK010000081.1, forward strand.
AATGGCTCCTGAGAGAATAACCAAATGCGAAAATAAACTAGGATTGTCAACTGCCAATTTTGTAATAACAGGTCCGCCCATCGAATGACCGACCAAAATAATTGGTTTTTGATTGTCGATAGATTTTATAAAAGAGGCAATTTGTTTTGATTGTGTTTCCAGATTTTCGGCTTTTCTAAAATTGCTGTATCCAAAACCGGGTCGGTCAATAGCAATCATTCTGAATTTTTTAAGCAACAAACTGTCCTTTAAATAATTTTTATACGCATCCCAGCTTCCGGGGGAACCATGCACAAAAATAAGTGTTGCACTATTTTCAATTCCTGTTTGAATATAGTGTAACTTATTTTCCCCCTCTGTAAAATAAGTATCTGCATAGATGGTTTTTGCATTTTCAAAAAACACTTTTGTTTTTTTTGTGCTAGTTCGCATCAACACACATGAAGGACAGCTGATGAGGTAAACAACTAATAACAAGGCAATAATTACTCGTTTTTTGGCATTTAGTCTGAAAATCATTTTTCTAAAAATCGTAAATTGGAAAAGAGACTACTAATTTTTGGAAAGTAGCTTTAATAGATTGAGCAACTATTTTTTGTGCTTATTAAGCGTCTGGAATTTCTGGTTCGACTAATTTTTTTAATTTTTCTAAACTTTCTTGCCAGCCGAGATAACACATTTCTGTTGGAATTTCGGCAGGAATTCCTTCTTGAAGTATTTTTATTTCGGTGCCACACAACACTTTCGAAAACCAAACACTGGTTGTCATTTCGCCTTGCAGGTTTGCATCGTCAAATTTGTCTGTGTTTTTAATAAATTCGTTGGGTTTTATTTGTAGAAATTTACCGCCAAATGAATGACCATTTCCTTTAGAAAAATTGGTAAAAGTCATTTTAAAACTCCCGCCTTCTCTAAAATCCATTTCTTGAATGGTACAAATAAATCCGTAAGGCGGAATCCAACTGGCATAGGCATTGGGATCAGAAAAAGCTTTAAAAACTTTTTCAGGCGGAGCTGTAAAAACTCTTTGTAATGAAACGCTGTTTGACATGAGATTGTATTTTTAAATTTTTAGTTTGTTTTTTCACTGCTGACGCGAGCGTCACGCTCGTGTCTAATCTAATTTATTTTTATAGATTGTATTGCTTTTTTTGTGGTCACGAGCGTGACGCTCGCGCTAGCGGTGGCAAAAGCTGGCTTTTATTTAGTTTTATAATTTTCCATTAAACTGATTAAACATTCTTTCATTTGTTTGTGAAATGTTGTTGCTTTTTCTGTGTCCATTAAATTCGGGTGCGCCGATTGATTTCGATAGTCCCTGATTATTGTTTTTATTTCATCAAGATATTCAATATTTAATAAATCCTTCTCAAAACGCTCTAAAACAAACTCCTTTAAATCTTGTAATAGTGGACTTTTTTCTATTGTTCTCCCAGTTAAATATCTTAGATTCACTTCCATTGAGCCTAATTCAAAGAACCATTCTTCTGTATTTTTAGTAAGACATTTTTGAATATGTTTGGATAACTTAAATGTATTATCATCATTTGGTTTCCCTGATTCTTTTTTTCCTAAATCCCAAGCAAATTGTGTTTCAAACGCAATTTTTCTATCAATGAGCGATTGAACATAAGCTCTAAATATTTTGCTTAATAATTCGTTTTCCAATGCTCTACAATATTGAAGAATGAAAGGTGAGTAGTCTGGATTGTCAAGTTTTGAAATGTGGTCGAAGATATATTCAGCTTCGGGTAAGTATTTTTGACTTTTTGATTCTAACAAGTCATAATAGTCAAACCAATTTTTAATTTCTTTGATATAGGTGTCAATTTGTTTTTGTTCAAAATGCAGATTGGAAATTTGTTGTTCCAATTTTTTGTTTAATCGTGAAATTTTCTCCTCAATTTCACGTGGCAAATTTTGTATTTCTTTAAAATCAACAGACAAATTGAGAATTACAGTTTTAATATCATCAATTTTACTTTCAATGATAGTAAGCTTTCGAGTGTGTTCTTGTTGATTTGATAAAACTTGCTGTAAAGTACTTTGCAAACTTTGTAATTGTTCCTCGTGTGGACTAACTGCTTTTTCATTTTTAAGATTAGAATACTTGGTTTTTAATAAATCGTATTTCTCCTTTATATCAAGAAGTTGTTGATACGATAATTTTTCAAGTTTACTTTTTGAAGCATATTCTAAATCTGCTATTGGAAGAATAGGTATTTGAATCTTTGTAAGGTCTTGTATTGATATTGTTGGAAGTGCTCCACTTCTTTCGTGTCTTTTAATTTGTTGATTAAACAGACTTAAACCGCTATCCGTGTTAAGGTAAGTTGCAACATATTCAGCATTTTTACCACGAAGTATAACAATATGTTGATTGGCAATAAATTTATTGTCATCAGAATTGTGAACATATATCGAAACTTTTTCTCTGTTGAATCGAGGAAAAAGTATATCTCCTTTTCGTAGGATTGCTTTTTGTTCCCTTGTATTGAAATTATCTTTTTCGATAAAATTATCACTTGTTGTTTCTTCAAGAAAACCATTCAAAATATTTCTTGGCGACAGGATTTTATAGTTTCCTTTTGGTTTTCTTTCATCTTGGTTAAAAGGGATTCCAAGACAAATTTCAACTAAATCTCCAATTTTTTGGGTTTCGTTTTCGTTTAATTGTTCTTGGTACTTTTGATTTTGGGGATTATGAAAATTCAAATCCCATCTTTCAGTTAATTCTTCTTTTGAAACTGAAAAAGTTGGATTTGTAGTTTTTAAATTAAAATCCTCATTAACAGAATAAAAATCGGTTTTTGATGTATTCGATTTCTTTATTGCTAAAATAGAAAGTTCTATTCCTGTGTTTCTGATTGTCCCTTGTGGAAGAGCTATGATTTTATCTACGCCAAATTTATCTAATATTAAATTTCTTTGTTCAGCGTAGATTTCTGTTGTTAAGAAACTGCTGGGTAAAATGAAGACAGCGTACCCATTTTCATTTAACAAATCAAGTGCTTTTTCAACATATAATATTTCACTTGAAGTTCGTTTACCGTTATTTTCGACTCTTTGACCAAGTGGAGGAAATGTTACAACAAAATCAAATTTATCTAATGCAGAATAATTTAAAGGGTCTGAATTTATAAATGTTAGTTTAGGGTTCAGATATTTAGAAAGTTCAATGTTGTTTGCATTTATGTCAATACTTACAAGATTTTCAGTTTCAGAAAGCTTTGAGGAAATTTCACCAAAGTTTGAATTAAGTACAATTGCATTCTTTGGATTTGAAATATTTGCTAAGTCAGCAACTATATTTGATATAGTTTCAGGCACAAAGAATAAACCTTCTTGTCTACCTCGACTAGTTAATAATTCAAAATCTGTCAAAGTATTTATATTGTTTGATTTTAAGATGTCTATTGTCATTGTAATGAGGGTTAAGCTTAACTGTAACTTATTTTGCTTTCCAAATGTAATACTAAATCCTCACAAAACCGCTAGTCTTTTTTCTGGTTTCGGGCTATTTCATAAAATTGCATATCTTTAGCAAACTAAAAATTTCAAAAATCAATTTCAAAAATCAATTTCAAAAGTCAATCACAAAAAACAATTTCAAAAATCAAACTCAATACCTAATACCCAAAACCTTAAACCCAAAAAGATGCAAGACGACAACCAAGAAAATTTTAAAAGAGAACTCGGATTATTAGATGGCACCATGCTCGTGGTGGGCTCGATGATTGGTTCGGGCATATTTATTGTGAGCTCCGACATCGCTCGGCAAGTAGGTTCGGCAGGTTGGCTCACATTAATTTGGCTTATTTCTGGAATCATTACCATGATTGCCGCTGTGAGTTATGGCGAGTTGAGTGCCATGTTTCCCAAAGCAGGTGGACAATATGTGTATTTGAAAGAAGCCTACAATAAACTCATTGCTTTTCTCTACGGTTGGAGTTTCTTTTCGGTCATTCAAACGGGAACGATTGCAGCAGTAGGAGTGGGGTTTTCTAAATTTGCTTCCTATTTAATTCCGGCGCTGAGTAACGAAAATATACTTTTTGAACTGGGAACTTTCCAGCTCAATGCGGCACAAATAGTTTCGATTATTACCATTATTTTACTGACTTATATCAACAGCCGTGGTGTGAAAAATAGTAAAATGATGCAAACGGTTTTGACTGTCATTAAGATTTTATCACTTTTTGGTTTAATTGTTTTTGGTTTTCTATTGGCTGCCAAAGCCGAAGTTTGGAATGCCAACTGGGCGGATGCGTGGAGCACTCGCTCTTTTGATGTTGATAGCGGAAGTTGGTTACCCATTGGCGGAACAGCCCTGATTGCAGGTGTTTCGGCGGCGATGGTGGGTTCGTTGTTTTCGAGTGATGCTTGGGTGGGCGTTACCTTTATAGCTGGAGAAATCAAAAATCCGAAACGCAATGTGGGTTTGAGTTTGTTTCTAGGCACTTTTATCGTAACTGTCATTTATGTTTTGACTAATTTGATGTATTTGGCAGTTATTCCGTTAAACGAAATTGCCACCGCAAAATCCGATAGGGTAGCAGTAGTAGCATCAGAATATACTTTTGGCGATATGGGAACTATTATTATTGCTGTGATGATAATGATTTCGACTTTTGCTTGTAACAATGGATTGATTATGGCGGGAGCCAGAGTCTATTATACGATGGCAAAAGACGGTTTATTTCTGAAAAAAGCAGCCGAATTAAACGATGCAAGTGTCCCTGCTTGGGCTTTGTGGATGCAATGTATTTGGGCTTCGCTCTTGTGCTTGACAGGAAAATATGGAGATTTACTCGATTTCGTTATTATTATTGTACTGATATTTTATATTCTCACTATATACGGAATTTTTATTCTTCGTAAAAAAATGCCCGATGTAGAAAGACCTTATAAAGCGTTTGGTTATCCTTTCTTACCGTTTTTGTATATCATTATTGCTTCGTCGGTCTGCGTTTCTTTATTGCTAACGAAATTCTCGACCTGTGGTTGGGGAGTTTTGATTATGCTTACAGGAATTCCGATTTATTATTTAACAAAATCGAAAGAGTAATTTCTTGCCACAGACCTGTCTGCCGACAGGCAGGTTGCACAGATTTAACGGATTTCATTTCTGTTAACATAAAAAAGAATTTGCCACTAACTTATGTATTTCTGAACAAGTTAGTGGCTAAAATATTTAAGAATCGTTTCTAAATTGTGATGATTTTGAAATTAAATAATAATCTGAATCAATTGTCCATTTTTACTCATCATTTCGATGCGAACACTTTGGTTTTCGTCTTTTTGATTTAAAATTTTGGACACTGTTTCAATATCGGAAGCTTTGACATTATCGATTTTTAAAATAATATTCCCCAAAAGTTCCGCTTCGTATTGTTTCAAATTTGGGTTGGTCAAGGATTTGATTTTTACTCCATAATCCAAATTAAATTTCTTTTTATCGGCAGCCTCAATATTTTCTAATTCGATGCCTTTAAATTCCGTACCAAAGAGTTCGTTATTACTCAAAACTACAGGTAACACTTTGTTTTTCCCATCTCTTAAAAACGCAACTTCTACTTTGTCACCCGGTCTTTTAGTACTAATATAACCTGATAAATCAGCAAATGAGCTTACTTTTTGTTCGTCTAATTTCACAATAATATCGCCTTTCATCAATCCTGCTTTTTCGGCACCTGATTTTTTGCTTACTTTATTGATGTAAAAACCTTCGGTTTCCGTGATGCTAAATTCTTTAGATTTTGTGGAGTTTAATTCGAATCCTTCAACTCCTAAAATGCCTCGTTTTACATTTCCAAATTCCATGATATCTTCGATAATTTTTCGAGTTACATTAGACGGAATCGCAAACGAATAACCCGTGTAACTTCCTGTTGGAGACGAAATCATGGTGTTGATTCCGATCAATTCTCCTCGAGTGTTTACTAAGGCACCACCACTATTTCCTGGATTTACTGCAGCATCCGTTTGAAGAAAAGATTGAATTCCGCCTGAATCTAAGTTTCTAGCTTTGGCAGAAACGATTCCAGCCGTTACAGTTGAGTTTAAATTATAAGGATTACCAACAGCCAAAACCCATTCGCCAATTTTTACCGCATCAGAATTGGCAAAAGCAGAATAAGGTAATTTCTCGTCAGCGGTTATTTTCAATAAAGCAATATCCATTTTGGAGTCGGTTCCAACGAGTTTGGCAGTATATGATTTTTTGTTGTTCAACGTAATTTCAATTTCCGAAGCATCTTTTACCACATGATTGTTGGTTACAATATAACCATCTTCCGAAATGATTACTCCCGAACCAGTTCCTACTTGTTCTTGTGATTGTGCGCCACCAAAACCATAGAAAAACTCCATCAAAGGGTTGCTAATCGTTTGTCGGGATACGTTTTTTACGTGAACCACCGTATGAATTGTTTTGTCGGCTGCTTCGGTAAAATCGAACGCTTCAGATGACAATCCAACATTTCGCGCATAAGAATTCGGGGCTTCAGTAACAATAGAGTTTTTGTTGTTTGAAAAATAGCCATTGTCGTCAAATAACAATTTGTAAGCGCTAAGTGTGGTAGCTCCGCTCAACAATGACACCAAAAAGAGATTTGAAAATCGTTTCATAATAGTATGTTTTTAATGTTATTCAACGCAAAAATATATAATTTCATATTTTGTAAAAACAGTTTAACGCTCGTTTAACATTCTTTAACGTATCATTAATATTTGTATTTTTGTACCTCTTAAATTAATAGAAAATGCAACTAGAATTTTATAAATACCAAGGAACAGGAAATGATTTTGTGATGATTGATAATCGATCTCAATTTTTCCCAAAAGACAATTTGAAACTGGTTGCTCAATTGTGTGACAGGCGTTTTGGTATTGGAGCAGACGGTCTTATTTTGTTAGAAAATGATTCAGACACCGACTTCCGAATGGTTTATTATAATTCTGATGGGAATCTAAGTTCTATGTGTGGCAATGGTGGGCGTTGTTTGGTGGCTTTCGCCAAAGCACTAAAGGTTATCAACGAAAGTTGTACTTTTATTGCTACCGATGGTTTACATCACGCCACAATTGCTGATGATGGAATAGTTTCTCTTCAAATGATTGATGTAACGGAAATAAAAAAAGAAAGCGATTATACTTTTATGAACACCGGTTCGCCTCATCATGTTGAAATGGTTGCTGATTTGGAAAATTATAATGTTAAAGAAAATGGAGCGGCTATTCGTTATGGTTCTTT
>CAMAWK010000082.1 GCA_945861915.1 Flavobacterium psychrophilum
TGTTACAACTCCTCCTCCAAGATTGATGATTAGACTTTTTCTATCACCACCCAATTCAGTTAGTACATTCCAAATTTGGATACAAGTTTCAATGTTTTTGTTCTCTTCTCCCGGTTCAAATTCAATGATTTCAATAGCAAGTTCCGTTGCTATAGTTGGTAGTAATTTTGGCAAACAAAATTCATTGGTTAAACTATCAACAATAATAAATAGGTTTGAATATTTATTGTCTTTTAAATGATTATTAAGTTCTTCGATTCCGTTTTCATTAAAATGAATCAGGTAATCATTAGCCTTAATGGATGTTAATTGATGGGTCATATTTTAATTTGAAGTAGGTTCTATTTATTATTTTATCATCGATTTACAAATGGCGATGTTTTTAGTCACTTTCGGATTACTAGGATCCACTTTTAATGCTTTCTGTAATTCCTCTAAGGCTTTTGTGTAATTTTTTTGTTTGAAAAAAGCAATAGCTTTTTGGGTGTAATCATTACTGCTTGTTTTTTTTGAATTACTTTCAAACAGCGCTTTTCTTTCAAGTAAAATAGTACTTTCTGGATTATTTTTCAATCCTTCATCTATAAATTCAATTAATTTTTTAGTACTGTATTTTGTGATACTCAATGCGCTTGAAGTATTTATCCAAATTTCAGGTGCATTGTTGTATTTGGTATACATTTTATGAATTTCAAGAATTTTCAAACTGTCTTCTATGGCGATTGCATCATTAACCGCTTGAACGTAATAATCTTTTACTCGAGGTCTAATTTGTAATGCCTTTTTAGAATAAACATACGCACTATCTAATTGGTTTGTTTCTCTTGCTACGGTCGCTTTATAGTATTCGGTTCTTCCTAAATTAGGATTTATTTTATGCCCAATATTTAGGTATTTAATAGCTTGTACATAATTTTTTTCTTGAATAAAATATTTTCCAGCATAGGTAGCAAAAGGTTCTCCGCTTGTAAAAACGTTTGGATATTTAGGTAATTCGCTTACAATTTCACCTGCTTTCAAATTGAAATTTTTTGTCTCAAAATTAGATCGAATACTGTTTTCTAATTGATAGGCTTTGAAAATTTTAAACGAAACAAAAGCAGTTACTACCGAAATAACAATTAATAAAATCGCATATTTTTTACCAAAATCAGTAGATTTAGTTTCTTCAATTTGCGATGCATTTATTAATGTTAAAACAAAAAACAAGCAAAAACCTACCTGCATTGTTGGTCTGTATAAAGGAAAATTAAAAAAGGCATCAACTGAATAAGAAACAAGTATTAATAAGGAAACTAGAGCAACAATAGTATTATTTTGCTTTTCAGATTTCCATACTATTTTTAAATTTAGTATGATCAATAAAATAAAAATAGACAAATAGATAATTCCATTAAGAATTCCTGTTTCTGTTGTAATTTCAATAAAATCGTTGTGAGTGTTATTTGATATTTTCCTGTCTTTAGAAATTATTTTTTCATAAGGAATTGATTCTGTTTTCCAATTGCCAAGACCAATTCCGGTTATAGGATTATCTTGAATCATTTTCGCTGCATTTTTCCAATACAGTAATCGAATATTTGAGGAACTACTTTCAATATTAGTTGCTTGTTTTACTCTATTGGTTACCGATTCATAACGACCTTCGGTTTTACTAGATTTGAAAACCTGATTTGAAATAAAAAATGAAAAAAAGATTGGGATTATGATTAATAAAATTTTAAAAAGACTCGCTTTTTTTTCAGTATTCATTTTCAGAAAAATGAAACTAAAAAGTATGATTTCAAGAAATAAACTTATATAAGTAGCCCTAGAACCAGATAGAAAAATAAGTGTAACAGCTAAAAATAGAGTGAAAACTAAAAACAATTGTATCCATTTTCTAAAATGTATAATACTAATTAAAACAAAAGGTATTTTTAAACATAAACTAGAGGCTAGAATATTGATACTTCCTGTGTTTCCCTTTAAATTACGTAATGCCGCAAGGTATGAACCAGTCTTTAATGTTTTAATAAATTCATTAATCTCACTAAATGATTGAATAAACAGACTCAAACTAATTAGTAAAGCAATCTTATAAATTAAGTGTAATCTATTATGAAACAATACAATTAAATTAAGTAGCGTAAAAAGTATGACAATTAATCTCGAGAAATTGACTATTCCTAACGATGTATTAGTAGCAAAAAAAACGGAGATTCCGCACAGTGCAATAAAAGCAAAGTATAACTTTAGAACCAGATTTTTTTTGCAAAAAGCTATTAAATTTTCGGAAATTAACGATGGATTATTGAAAATATACAATCCTGTAATTACATTTAAAATCGATAAATAAATATATTGAGGCCCCAAAATTTCAATACTTTTGAATAAGGGTAAAAAATCAATCACAAAAAGAGAAGCGATAAATAGCAAAGAGACAATGTCGTAGTAATTGGTTTCTACTTTTGGTGTAGCTTGTGGCTGATTATAAGTACTATTAACTTTATTTTTTTTACTCATTTCAATAAGATTTAAAAACACAAGGTTGTCAAAATAACTATATTTTAATTTTCATTTTTGGTATGCAAAATAAGGGATTTTTTACCAAATAAAATTCAAAGAATGATACTATTTATCCAAAGATTTCTGCAAACTTTTTGAAAGTATAATTTATATTGATGTATTTTAAGAATGGCTAAACTGGAGGTTACTTAAATTTTTATACGTTCCATTTTCAAGTGAAATTAATTCCTGATGCGTTCCCTGTTCTGATATCATTCCATTGTCAAGTACTAATATTTGATCTGCATTTCGAATGGTTGACAAACGATGGGCAATGATAATATTTGTTCTTCCTTCCATCAAAATTTCTAAAGCTTCTTGAACCAGTTTTTCACTTTCGCTATCCAATGAGGAAGTCGCTTCGTCAAGAATTAAAATACTAGGATTTTTAAGTAAAGCTCTTGCAATAGCAATTCTTTGTTTTTGACCGCCAGATAATTTGATGCCCCTTTCTCCAACAATAGTTTCCATTTTTTCTGGAAAACTTTCTATAAAATTCAATGCATTCGCTTGTTTGGCAGCCAAAGTAATTTCTTCATCAGTAGCATTTGGTTTTCCGTAGGCAATATTTTCTTTGATAGTTCCACCAAATAAGATTACATCTTGGGGCACAATACTCATATTATTTCTTAGATTTTCTAAATCATAATCATAAATGTCAACTCCATCGATTTCTATTTTTCCACCTTCAATGGAATAAAATCGTAAAAGGAGTGAGGCAATAGTCGATTTTCCCACGCCACTTGGACCAACAATGGCTATTTTTTGTCCAAATTTAGCATCGAAACTAACGTTTTTCAAAACCTGAATTTCTTTACGAGAAGGATAACTAAATGCTACGTTTTTAAAACATACTTCGCCTCTTATTTTTTGATTTGCTGTTCTATTTTGAAGTCCTTGGATAGTTTCAGGAGTTTCTTCTAATAATTCAAAAACTCTTTCGGTAGCCCCAATTGCTTTTTGCATTTGTGCATACAATTCGGCAATACCGCCAGAAGATGCGCCAACATAACTGGAATAAAGAATGAAAGTGAATAATTCTCCCACTGTAATTTCGCCAGCGATGCTCAATTGAACGCCGTACCAAACCACCCCCACAATAGTTCCAAATAGACAAATGATAATAAATGAAGCAAAATACCCTCGAAATTGTCCGCCTTTGATGGCGATTTTCACCACTTCTTTTATCTTAGTTTGATAACGCTCAATTTCATACCATTCGTTAGCAAAAGCTTTCACAATCGAAATACCCTGCATAGTCTCTTCAACCACCACTTGGCTTTCAGCCACTTGATCTTGTACTTTTTTAGAATATTTTCGAATAAATCGCCCAAAAATAACAGCAGCAACTCCCACCAATGGAACTACCGAAACCATCATGATAGTTAATTTAATATTGATACTTGCAAGCATAATGAAACTACCAATAATTAAAATAAACTGACGAAGAAATTCGGCAATTGTGGTCGTCAAAGTGTCTTGTATTTGACCAATATCGTTGCTAATTCGGCTATTTAATTCTCCAACCCGTTTTTGAGAGAAAAAAGACATGGGTAGTTTTACTAAATTAGTATACAAAGCCAAGCGGACATTAGATAAAGTATTTTCAGTAAAATTTACAAAAAGCGATAATCTAAAAAAAGAAAAAACAGATTGTAGTAGTAAAACCAAACCCAATCCCACTGCTATTTTATTAGCTAAATCGCCATCTTTTTTGTTTACACAATCCACCAGCATTCCCATAAATTTCGGAAAAGCCAAAGCGGTCACACTTGTGAGTAATAAGAAAATTAAACCTACATAAAACTTCCAACGATTCTTTCCAGCATATTTAAAAATAATTTTTGCATTGTTTAGAGAATTTGCTGTGATTTTTGCTTTTGGCAAATCGTTTTCTTTAAATCGACCCATTTTTATTTTTTTGAATGCAAATATACTATTAATCCATCAACACGAGAGTTAGACAGTGATTTCAAATCATTATTTATACTTTTATTTTAGTTGTAAGGTTTTTTCTTTTCTGCAATTAGTTTTTTATATATTTACAATCCAACTTAAAAAATATAGAAAATGAATTTTTCAGCAAAAATGCTTCGTGATGATGCCTTGTCAGGCAAAGTAATTGTAGTAACAGGTGGCGGTAGCGGATTGGGAAAAGCGATGACGAGCTATTTTATGGAACTTGGAGCATCGGTAGCTATTACTTCTAGAGATATTGAAAAACTTAAAAATACAGCAAAAGAACTTGAAACCGAAACAGGTGGAATTTGTCTACCACTTCCATGCGATGTAAGACATTATGATCAGGTAGAAGCCATGTTGCAAGAAGTAATTAAAACCTTCGGAAAAGTGGATGTTTTGTTGAATAATGCCGCAGGGAATTTTATTTCGCCAACCGAGAGATTATCAGCAAATGCTTTTGATACAGTGCTTGATATCGTTCTTAAAGGAACTAAAAACTGTACACTGGCTTTTGGAAAACATTGGATTGAAACCAAACAAGAATCATCTACTATTTTGAATATTGTTACGACCTATGCCTTTACAGGTTCTGCTTATGTGGTGCCAAGTGCAGCAGCAAAAGCGGGCGTTTTGGCTATGACTAGAAGTCTAGCAGTCGAGTGGGCAAAATATGGAATTCGTTCCAATGCAATTGCTCCGGGACCATTTCCAACAAAGGGCGCTTGGGATCGATTATTGCCGGGAAATTTGGCGGATAAATTTGATATGACTAAAAAAGTGCCTTTAAAACGAGTTGGGAATCACCAAGAACTAGCCAATTTAGCCGCTTATTTAGTATCCGATTTCTCTGCTTATATTAATGGAGAAGTGATAGTAATTGATGGAGGCGAATGGCTTCAAGGAGCGGGAGAATTTAATATGCTCGAAGCAATTCCCCAAGAATTATGGGATCAATTGGAAATGATGATTAAAGCAAAAAAGACCAATTAATACAAACTTTAGAAAATAATTAGGTCTAAAATAATTACAGAATCTTTGTAAAATCAATTTGATTATTTAACCCTTTCAAAATAAAATTATCTTCTAGTCCGTTGATAATCCAAGTTTCAATATTGGCTGCTTTAGCTATTGCTGCTGATTCAATTTTGGATTGCATTCCACCAGAACCGTGTGTAGATTTTGAACTGCCAATTTCATTTTCCAACACACTCAAGTCGGTAACTAATTTTATAGTTTCAGGAAAAGCATCATTAATAGAAGCTTTTGTATAAATTCCGTTTGTGTTGGTGGCAATTATCAAAATGTCAACATTTAATAAAACGGCAGTCAAAGCAGCTAATTTATCATTGTCTCCAAACTTAATTTCGTCTGTAGCAACCGTGTCATTTTCGTTGATTATTGGGATATAATTATTTTTAACCAATACATTAATCGTGTTTACAATATTCACTTTCGATTGTTCTTTTTCGAAATCAGAGTAGGAGAGTAGACATTGAGAAATAAGCAAACCCAAATCGCTAAAATTTTCGTGATAAATCCGCATCAAATGAGGTTGACCAATAGAAGCCAACGCTTGTTTTACAAAAACATCTTTGTCTTGACTTTCTAGTTTTACAAATTGTTTTGCTGCGGCAATTGCACCTGAACTTACGATTATAAATTCATAATCATCTTGCAAAGCGGCAATTTGCATACCAATATCCTCAATTTTTCCTCTCGAAATGTGATTGGTTTCTTTGGTAAGTGTATTACTTCCTAGTTTTAATAAAATTCTTTTTTTAGCCATTTTTTAGCTTTTAGCCTACAGCGGTCAGCTTTCAGCATTTAATTTATTAGTTATTTTTTCCAAAATTCAAAGCTGATCGCTGAAAGCTGAAAGCCCATAGCTTGCTATCTAACCTGTCCTTCGCCGTAAATATACCATTTATTGGTTACTAAATGTTGCAAACCAATCGGACCACGTTGATGCAATTTATCGGTGCTTATCGCCAATTCTCCTCCCAAACCAAATTGCCCACCATCGGTAAATCGAGTAGAAGCGTTTTGGTACACTGCTGCGCAATCGACTTGGTCCATAAATTCTTGAGCCAAAATTGCGTTTTCAGTTATAATCGAAGCCGAATGTCCGCCACTGTATTGGTTGATTTTTGCAATCGCTTCTTCAGTTGAATTGACTGTTCCAATTACTATTTTATAATTTAAAAATTCCTCATACCAAATTTGGTCATTTTCAATAACTGGAATTTGAGTCGCCTTGGCAAAAACCAAATCTCCTAAAATTTCAACTTTATACTTTTGTAATTCACCTACTATTTTAGTTGCAAAATCATTCCAATTAGGTAAATTCTCATCAATTAAAACCTTGTCTAAGGCATTACAAACACCAATATTCGTAGTTTTTCCGTTGATGATAATATCCAATGCTTTTTGCAAATCAGCTTCTTTCTCAATAAATAAAAAATTATTTCCACGACCGCTTACAATCACTGGGCAACTAGCATATTTTTTGGTAAAAGCAATCAATTGTTCGCCTCCACGTGGTACAATCAAATCAACTCTTTGTGTTGGTTTTTCTAAAAAAGCCTGCGTTTCTGTACGATTGAAATTCAAATATTCCACCCAATTAATATCAATGTCATTTTCTAATAAAGCTTGATTCCAAAGCGAAACAATTTTCAAATTAGACAGCAAAGATTCTTTTCCACCTTTCAACAAAATTTTATTTCCAGATTTGAATGCAATTCCGCCTGCTTCAACAGTGACGTCTGGTCGAGATTCATATATAATTAAAATAGTGCCAAAAGCCGCCGTTTTGTTGGTGATTTTCATTCCATTTTCGTGAGTAAAATGAAATCTCTCTACTCCAACAGGATCTTCCTGACTTGCCAATTGTTGCATAGAAAGAATCATTGCATCGACCTTTGCATCATCCACCAAAAGGCGTTTTTCCATAGCCAAATCATCCCCAGAATAATTACTCATATCCTGTTGATTTATCGCTTTTAGGTTATCTCTTTCTTGCTCCAGCAATTCCGCCATTCGGCTTAGAACTGCATTTCTTTTTGATATTGATAATAATGTATTCATTTTTTTGCTTTTAGTTTCTTGCTCCACAATTCCGACAACTATCTTAATTGCTTAGCTGAATAAAGAAATTATTGTTGCTTTTTATCTCTTCTAAACTGTACTTCAATAGTTGGATTTACTAATAGTAAAGTATTAATAAAAGCTTTTTTATCTTTTGGAGATATAAGTACAGAATCAAATGTATTGAATTTAATCTCTAATCTGTCAATAGATCCAGCTGGTGAACTCAAAGGATTGTAGGTTTCTGAAATTTTCTGAATTGTACTAATGTTAATATTTTGATTTATAAAAAAACCACATTCAATAGTAAGATTTTCTTTTTCGATTAAATATTTTATGGATAAAAAAACGTGACAAATAAAAGAAATGGTTGCTAGAATAATACCTAAGGCTATCCATTTTTCATCTCTAATTGTCATATAAAGTATAATACCAAATAATACAGCCAAAGGAATTATTAATTCTAATCCCAGTTTTGATTTGTAAACTTTCATAAAATATTAATTTTTTAGTTCTTCCAAAGCTTCCTTGAGGCGATTGATAAAAGTATCGATATATTCTTTTTTAACTGTCAATGGAGGCAAAATTCTTAACAAGTTTTTGTTGCTGGCACTGCCAGTGAAAATATGTTTCTCCATAATCATCTTCTTTCTCAAAGGACCTACCTCAAAATCAAATTCTACACCGAGCATTAAACCGCGTCCTTTTACTTTTATAATTTCGGGAATTTGTTTTATTTGTTCAAAAAAGTATTTTTCAATAGCCA
The DNA here is from genome assembly GCA_945861915.1 of Flavobacterium psychrophilum. GTDB lineage: Bacteria > Bacteroidota > Bacteroidia > Flavobacteriales > Flavobacteriaceae > Flavobacterium > Flavobacterium psychrophilum_E. The sequence continues at coordinate 8,363 of CAMAWK010000082.1, forward strand.
ACGCGTTATCCATTAACTTTTCTTTTTCGATGATGTCCAAAACGGCAATTCCAGCGGCACAAGCTAGATGACTTCCGCCAAAAGTAGTTCCTAACAAACCGTGACTGGCTTTGAATTTTGGTGAAGTCAAAATTCCACCAATCGGAAAACCATTGCCCATTCCTTTTGCCATACAAATAATATCGGGTTTGATTCCGTGGTGTTGGTGTGCGAAAAACTTTCCGCTTCTTCCATAACCCGATTGCACTTCATCCAAAATCAAAACCACTTCATACTGGTTGCAAATTTTTTCTAACTCTTGAAAAAATTCGCTAGTTCCCATATCCAAACCACCCACACCTTGAATCGGTTCGATAATAACACAAGCTACATCGCCTTTTTTTAGTTCGGTCTCTACCAATTCAATGTCGTTCAAAGGTAAAAAAGTGACTACTTGCTGTGCATTCATCGGAGCCACAATCTTTGGATTGTCGGTAGTAGCAACCGCAGCCGAAGTTCGACCGTGAAACGCATTTTTAAAGGAAATTACTCTCGATTTATTGGTGTGAAACGAAGCCATTTTCAAAGCATTTTCATTGGCTTCGGCACCCGAACTGCACAAGAAAAGACTGTATTCCTCGCATCCTGATAATTTGCCTAATTTGTTTGCCAATTCTACTTGCAATGGATTTTGAATCGCATTAGAATAAAAACTCAATTGGTCTAATTGTGCTTTGAGTTTTTCGTTGTATTCTGGATGACTGTGTCCTACAGAAATAACGCCGTGACCGCTATAAAGGTCTAGATATTCTATTCCTTTGTCGTCATAAATTTTGCAATCCAGCGCTTTAACTGGCGTTACATTGTATAATGGGTAAACGTCGAATAAGTTCATTTTTTTAATTATTTTAAATGTTGAATTATAAATTTTAAATTGATTTTGAAATGAATGACAGACTAATAATTCAAAATTTAAAATTTATAATTCAAAATAGTTTTATTAAAATCCACTCGGTTTTAAATGTAATCCTGTGGTTTCTTCCAATCCAAACATCAAATTCATATTTTGAATTGCTTGTCCAGAAGCACCTTTTGTTAGGTTATCGATTACAGAAGTTATCAAAAGCCGGTTTCCTTTTTTTAGTAAACTGATGATGCATTTGTTGGTTTGTACTACTTGTTTCATATTGACTTCGACAGTAGTTACAGTTACAAATGGTTGGTTTCTGTAATATTCTTGGTATTTTGAAACCAAATCTTCCAAACTTTCGTCAACTGTTGTGTATAAAGTAGCAAAAATTCCTCTAGCAAAATCGCCTCTGTTAGGAACAAAAATTAATTCGTTTG
>CAMAWK010000083.1 GCA_945861915.1 Flavobacterium psychrophilum
GACGGAAAATCATTTGAAATCGAACATTTGATTGACGCTTTTTATCATTTTTAAGAAAAAATTATTTGTTATATTTGTAACAAATTGTTTTTTTATTTACTTTTGTCGCAAATATTTAAAACTATTTCAAATTTCAGAATTTGTTTGCTGAATAAAAATGGTTCTAATTTATTCGATGATTTTAAGCCTAATTAATTTATAAAAACATGAAAACTGTCTCGTCTATTGTTGAAAATTATATCAAAACAAAGCCTTTTTTGTTAAACGCTTTGTCAATCGGAATTATCAATTTAACTTCATTATCTAGAAATATTATGGTGGAGTTAGAGGGTGAATTTGGCAAAGAAGTCAAACAAGGAGCGATTGTTATGGCTCTAAAAAGACTAACCGAAGAATTGGATTTTAGGCTCAATCACAAAATAAATAAAGTCATCAAAAACATTGGCGAAATTACGGTTCGTTCGGCCCTGACTGATTATACCTTTGCGGCTTCGGATACAGTTTTGAATAAACAGGCGGATTTAATCACGGATATCAATGCCTTTTCAGATATTTTTTATACCTCTTCACGTGGCGTCAATGAAACTAACATCGTGGTAAGCAACAGTGTAAATCACTTGGTCGACAAACATTTTGCCAATGAAAAATTGATTCAAAAACTAGAAAATTTAGCATCCATTACCGTAAAATTACCCAAAGAAAACATTGTTGTGCCAGGGATTTATTACTTCATTTTTCAACGATTGGCTTGGGAAGGTGTTATCATCAACGAAGTAATTTCAACCTCCAATGAATTTACTATTTTAGTTAGCGAAAACGAAGTAGATGTGGCTTTTAAAGTGATAAAAGACTTGAAGAATTAAGTTTTCAATATTTTCTTCTAAATTTTTTCAATAAAAAAACCTTCAATTACGAAGGTTTTTTTGTGGTATTTTAAATTTTCATTTACTCAATCTCCGAAACTCTCAATGTGTTTACCATTCCTTTATCGGCGAGTGGCATCGCAGAAAGAGTTACTAAGAAATCACCTTTGTTTACAAATCCTTTTTGTTTGGCTATTTCATTCAAATCAGAAACGGTATCATCTGTGCTCAAGGATTTATCATAATAAAATGATTTTACTCCCCACAACAAATTAAGACGTGTCAAAATTCTTTTATTAGAAGTAAAAACTAAAATATGTGATTTAGGTCTCCATGCAGAAATCTGAAAAGCTGTATATCCACTGTTTGTCAAGGTACAAATGGCTTTGGCTTTAACAGAATTAGCAATTTCGGTAGCGTGATGACAAATTACTTTTGTCACAAAACGACTGGTTCTAATTTGTGGCGTGTTTTGTGGCACTTGAATTAGCGGAGAATCTTCAACAGCTTCAAGAATTTGTGTCATTTGTTGGATAACTTGAACTGGATAATTTCCTGTAGCAGTTTCTCCTGAAAGCATCACAGCATCCGCTCCATCCATAACCGAGTTTGCCACGTCATTTACTTCTGCACGTGTTGGTGTCAAACTAGTAATCATAGTTTCCATCATTTGTGTAGCTACAATAACAGGAATTCTGGCAGTTTTGGCTCTGCGAATTAAATCCTTTTGAACTAAAGGGACTTCATGAGCAGGTAATTCTACTCCTAAATCTCCTCTTGCTACCATTAATCCATCACAATAAGCTACAATTTTGTCAATATTGATTAATGCTTCTGGCATTTCAATTTTGGCAATAATTGGAATTTTAGTAGGAGAATGTTTGGCTATTAAATCTTGTAAATCTTTTAAATCTTCAGGAGTTTTTACAAATGAAAGTGCTATCCAATCTACATCTTGGCTAATGGCAAAAATGGCATCAGCAATATCTTTTTCAGTAAGTGCTGGTAAAGATATTTTTGTGTTTGGTAGATTTACCCCTTTTTTTGATTTCAATTCTCCGCCTTGAAGTACTCTTGCTACTACTTCAGTTTTTTTGTCTGTTTCTACAATTTCGAAAATAAGTTTTCCGTCATCAAGCAAAATCCGCTCTCCAGGATTCACATCATTTGGAAAGTTTTTGTATTTCATGTACGCTTTTTTGGCAGTTCCTATAATTTCTTCGGCAGTGGTAAAAGTAATCAGGTCGCCATCGTTAACAACAACGCCTTCTTCCATTACACCCACACGAAGTTTAGGTCCTTGCAAATCGGCTAAAATAGCAGTGGTGTATCCAAATTCTTCGTTTAGACTTCTAATAATACTGATTCTATTTTTAACATCTTCGTAGTCTGCGTGCGAAAAATTGATTCTAAACACATTTACTCCCGCGTCAACCATATTTTTTATGATTTCTCGTGTGCTACATGCAGGCCCTAGTGTGGCTACAATTTTTGTTTTTTTGTTTGTAAGCATTGGTATTAAAAAATTAAATTGTTTTTCGATTTGATTTTATTCGTTTCAATTGTATAGGTTGTTGATATGGTATCAATTTTATTTAATTCAATTAAAATATTGGATAAACTTTCGGATTCCTCTAAGTTTTCTATTTTTAAAAAATAATCTACTTTCTTAAATTCAGGCACTAAATGTACTTTGGTTAGAACCTCTAATGTTAAATTTGAAAATAGATTTTGATTATTATCATTTTTTTGTTGAATTACTTCATTTTTATTTTGAATTAAGTTCCAAGAAATTTCTTTTTCAAGTGAATGATAAAAAAATCTAGAAAAATAAGTTTCGCCTTCTTTTATATTTATTTGAATTTCATTTTCATTTTTACTCAAATTAATTTGTAGCTTTTGATTAATAAAATAAGCCAGTCTATAGTCTTCTAATGTCGTATGAATCGCTATAAGATGGTAATCTATTTCGTCAAAATCCCCAATATCTAATTTGTGAATAGCCATATTGATGAAAAAATAATTTTGTAAATATAGTATTTCTAAGAAAGTATTAGTCTTAATAAATGGGTTGTTTTCTTTATTTTATAAACGATAACGTTTTAGTTTTAAAGAAATAGACTAATTATTTTCTGTCAATTACGTTCTGAAACGCAAAATAAGCGCGTTGCGAAGCTTTTTCTTCTGCTTTCTTTTTCGAGGTTGATCTTGCTTTTGAAATTATTCTGTCATCAATACTTAACTTAACGCCAAACAACCGTTGACCATCAATTCCGGTGTCGTCAAAAACATCATAATGAAAATGTTTTTTTTCTTTTTGGCACCATTCAATAATCAAACTTTTATAGCTAATTACTTTTCCTTCTAATCTAGCAATATCTACATAAGGAATAATCACTCTTTTTTGAATAAATTTTTCGCAGAATTCATATCCTTTATCAATATAAATTGCCCCAACCAAAGATTCAAAAATATTACCGTGAATGTTCTCACCAAAATTTTGAACTGGAACTTTGCTTTCTACAAATTGAATGAGATTTAAGTCTTTTCCTAACTCATTTAAATGTTCTCTACTCACTATTTTTGAACGCATCTTAGTAAGATATCCTTCGTCACCTGCGGGAACTTTGTCAAATAAATAAGCTGCAATGACGGCACTTATCATGGCATCACCCAGAAATTCAAGACGTTCATAATTTATCGCATTACCTTTAGAGTCAAGTTTGTTTGAAGAGCGATGTGTAAACGCTTTTTTATAGTTTTCAAGCGTCGATGGTGCAAAACTTAGGATTTGATGTATGGTATCAAAAAAAATCCCGTCTTCAGGAGAACGGGATTTTGAGAATATTTTTTTAATGATTTTCATCAAGTAAAATTAGAAGTCTAACTTTTTTACTAATACACACGCATTATGACCTCCAAAACCGAAAGTATTACTCATCAAAACTTTAACATCTCTTTTTTGAGGAACATTAAAGGTAAAGTTCAATTTCGAATTAATATTTTCATCATCTGTAAAATGATTGATAGTAGGAGGGACAATTCCATGTTTCATAGATAGAATTGACGAAATGGTTTCAATTGCGCCAGCAGCACCAAGTAAGTGACCTGTCATTGATTTTGTAGAATTCAAATTCATAGAATATGCATGTTCTCCAAAAACGTGTTCAATCGCTTTCGATTCGGCTAAATCTCCCAAAGGTGTTGAAGTTCCGTGCATATTTACACCATCAACATCTGTCGGTTTTAATCCGGCATCTCTCAAGCAGTTTAGCATTACATTTTTAGCACCTAATCCTTCTGGATGTGGTGCAGTGATATGATGCGCATCAGCAGACATTCCGCCTCCGCCTATTTCACAATATATTTTTGCTCCACGAGCAACTGCATGTTCGTATTCTTCTAGAATCAGCGCACCAGCACCTTCGCCCAAAATAAATCCATCTCTGTCTTTATCCATAGGTCTTGACGCAGTTTTTGGGTCATCATTTCGAGTTGATAGCGCATGCATAGCATTAAATCCGCCAATTCCAGCAATGGTAACAGCAGCTTCAGAGCCACCTGTTATCATGATATCAGCATGTCCTAATCTAATATAATTAAACGCATCAATAATGGCGTTTGTAGAGGAAGCACATGCAGAAACGGTTCCAAAATTAGGGCCTCTAAATCCGTATTTAATTGAAATATGCCCACAAGCAATATCTCCAATCATTTTCGGAATGAAAAAAGGATTGAACTTAGGCGTTCCGTCACCGGCTGCAAAATTGAGAACTTCTATTTGAAAAGTTTCCAAACCACCAATCCCAGAACCCCAAATTACGCCAGCTCTATCTTTATCAATTTTGTCTAGGTCAAATTGAGCGTCAAGCATAGCTTCATCAGATGAAACCATTGCATATTGAGCGTAACGATCCATTTTTCGAGCTTCTTTCCTGTCAATAAAATCTTCAACATTGAAGTTTTTTAGTTCACAAGCAAACTGAGTCTTGAATTTTGAAGCATCAAAATAAGTGATAGGAGCGGCTCCACTAACTCCATTAATAAGCCCATTCCAATAGTCTTGGATAGTATTTCCAATAGGTGTAAGAGCACCTAGTCCTGTTACCACAACTCGTTTTAATACCATATTGTTATATTTTAGTATTTTAACAAATAAAACCCATGCTTTCTTGCTGTCTTACTATCACAAAAGAGCTATGGGTAATTATGTTAGTATCGTTTTTGATTGAAATTCAATCAGGAATTTAATTAGAAAAATAATAAAACCCGATTTTTATCAAACCTCAAAATTTCAAAATTTATAAATTCCAGGTTTTGGAATTTGTTTTTTGAAAAAATTGGAATTTAGTAAAAACCGGGTAAATTTTTATTATTTCTTAGCTTCTTCGATGTAAGAAATCGCTTGACCTACAGTACCAATGTTTTCTGCTTGATCGTCTGGAATTTGAATATCAAATTCTTTTTCGAATTCCATGATAAGCTCAACAGTGTCTAATGAGTCAGCTCCTAAATCATTAGTGAAGCTAGCTTCTGTTACAACTTCGTTTTCGTCTACGCCTAATTTGTCTACGATAATCGCTTTTACTCTTGATGCAATGTCTGACATAATCTTTAATTTTAAAATTTAATTTGTTGGCAAAAATAAAAAACTTTATTTTAAAACAACTATTTAGTTAATAAATGTGTTTGCTAATTTATAAAATAAATTTAACAAAGACATCTTATTGTTATTTATTCTCCAATTTTATTCCTTTTTTTGCAGGATTAAAATCGCTTTTTTTATGAAAAAAATTCTAATTTTCGCTTCAGGATCGGGAACTAATGCTGAGAACATTATTAAGTATTTCAGAGCTCAAGAAATCGCATCGGTTGTAGCTGTTTTTACAAATAATCCAGAGGCGAAAGTCATCGAAAGAGCTCAAAAATTAAATGTTAGTACTCAAACTTTTACCAAAACGGAGCTAAATCAAGTTGATTTTCTCGGAAAAATAGCTTCTTTTCAACCCGATTTGATTGTTCTTGCTGGATTTTTGCTGCAATTCCCCGAAACAATAATTCAAGCCTATCCCAATAAAATAATAAATATTCATCCTGCATTACTACCTAAATATGGCGGAAAAGGAATGTACGGAATGAATGTTCACCGAGCTGTAGTCGAAAATAAAGAAAAAGAATCAGGCATTACGATTCATTTTGTTAATGAGAATTATGACGAGGGAGCCATTATTTTTCAAAAAAAAGTAACTCTTTTAATCACAGATACCCCAGAAGTTGTAGCCGAAAAAATTCACGAACTGGAACAAAAATATTTTCCGACAGTTATTGAGGAAATCTTAAATCCAAAATCTAAAAACTAAAATTGAATCACGAAGTTCATATTTATACAGATGGTGCTGCTAAAGGGAATCCTGGACCTGGTGGCTATGGTGTTGTGATGGAACTCGTGGGAACGCCACGCAAAAAAGAATTCTATGAAGGTTTTCGTCATACCACAAATAATAGAATGGAATTGTTGGCAGTAATTGTAGGTCTAGAAAAATTAAAAAACGAGAATATGAGGGTTTTAGTCATCTCAGATTCTAAATATGTGGTAGATTCCGTTTTAAAGAAATGGGTTTTTGGTTGGGAGAAAAAAGGTTTTGTAGACAGGAAAAATCCTGATTTATGGAAACAATTTCTGTTGGTTTATAGAAAACATCAAGTCGATTTTAAATGGATAAAAGGACATAATAATCATCCTCAAAACGAACGTTGCGATGAATTAGCGGTTTTTGCATCCAGCCAAAAAACACTCTCTGTGGATGCTTTTTATGAGAAGGAAGAAGCGAAGTTATTGTAAATCAAAATTCCTTCTAAACTTTAAACTCATAAACTTTTAAACTTCTAAACTAAAGTTTATCTTTGCATTTTAATTCCAAAATTGAATAATGAACAAATTATTAATCGTAGGAACGGTTGCTTTCGATGCTATTGAAACTCCTTTTGGCAAAACAGATAAAATTTTAGGCGGTGCAGGGACTTACATTGGGCTTTCAGCATCACATTTTGATCTTCAATCTGCTATTGTTTCTGTAGTTGGTGATGATTTTCCTCAAGAATATATTGATTTATTAACAGATAGAAATATTGATATTTCAGGTCTTGAAGTAGTCAAAGGAGGTAAAACTTTTTTCTGGAGCGGTCGCTATCATAATGATTTAAATTCTAGAGACACTTTAGATACTCAACTCAATGTATTAGCTGATTTTCAGCCTAAAGTTCCACAAAATTTCAAAAATGCCGATGTTGTATTGTTAGGAAATTTACATCCGTTGGTTCAAAATAGTGTTTTAGACCAAATGGAAACCAAACCTAAATTAGTAGTTTTAGATACTATGAATTTTTGGATGGATTGTGCTTTACCTGAACTTTTGGAAGTAATTAAGAGAGTCGATGTAATAACCATCAACGATGAAGAAGCTAGACAGCTTTCGGGAGAATATTCTTTGGTGAAAGCCGCTAAGAAAATTCATGCTATGGGACCTAAATATGTTGTTATCAAAAAAGGAGAGCATGGCGCCTTATTGTTTGATGATAAAGAGATTTTCTTTGCACCAGCCTTGCCTTTAGAAGAGGTTTTTGATCCAACAGGAGCAGGAGATACATTTGCTGGAGGATTTGCTGGTTATATTACACAAAGCGGAAATATCTCTTTCAATAATTTGAAAAAAGCCATAATTCATGGTTCTAATTTAGCTTCCTTTTGTGTAGAAAAATTTGGAACTGAACGAATGGTAGGATTACAAAAGGAAGAAATTGTTTCGAGATTGAAACAGTTCAAGTCCTTAACACAATTTGAAATAGAAATATAACAAAAATACGCCTCGAAATTTCGGGGCTTTTTTTGTTTTAAAACAATAACACTACTAAAAAACAAAAACAATGAGTGATGCAATAAAACACGAATGTGGAATTGCCCTTTTACGTTTAAAAAAGCCGTTAGAATATTACAAAGAAAAGTACGGTACTGCATTTTACGGCATTCAAAAAATGTACCTCCTGATGGAAAAACAACACAATCGTGGTCAGGACGGAGCTGGTTTTGCTAGTATTAAATTAGATGTTGGTCCTGGGGAACGCTACATTAGTAGGGTGCGTTCGAATGAGTCACAACCTATTCAAGATGTGTTTGCACAAATTAACGATAGAATCAATGAAGTATTAGCTTCGAACCCTGAATGTATTGACGATGTAGCTTGGCAAAAAAAGAATATTCCTTACATAGGAGAACTTTTTTTGGGACATGTTCGCTACGGCACTTTTGGTAAAAACAGTATCGAGAGTGTTCATCCTTTTTTACGTCAGAATAACTGGATGCATCGAAACCTGATTTTAGCTGGAAATTTTAACATGACCAATGTGGGCGAACTTTTCGAAAGTTTGGTCGAATTAGGACAGCATCCAAAAGAAATGGCGGATACTGTAACGATAATGGAAAAAATAGGTCATTTTTTAGACAAAGCGGTTCGTGATTTATACCAAGATTGTAAAGCTGAAGGATATACCAAAAGAGAAGCCTCTTCTGTAATTGCAGAACGATTAGATATCGCAAGAATTTTGACTCGCTCTTCTAAAAATTTAGACGGAGGATATGCAATGGCAGGTTTGTTGGGTCATGGTGACGCATTTGTTTTTAGAGATCCTGCAGGAATTCGTCCCGCTTATTTTTATGAAGATGATGAAATTGTGGTTGTAGCTTCAGAGCGTCCAGTGATTCAAACTGTTTTTAATGTTGCTTTTGAAAAAGTGCAAGAATTGCAACCCGGACACGCTTTAATTATTAAAAAAAATGGAGATTTATCCCAAAAAGAAATTCTTCCTCCTACCGTAAAAAAAGCATGTTCTTTTGAAAGAATTTATTTCTCAAGAGGGAGTGATGCCGAAATTTATCAAGAAAGAAAAATGTTAGGAAAATTAATTCTTCCGGCAGTTCTTGAAGCTATTGATGAAGATACCGACAACACCGTTTTTTCTTATATTCCGAATACTGCCGAAACTTCGTTTTATGGAATGGTCGAAGCAGCACAAGATTTTTTGAACCAAAGAAAAAACAATTATATTATTGAAAACCGAAAAAAGTTAACCAAAGAAAAGTTAGCAGAAATTCTTTCGGTAAAAATCAGAACCGAGAAAGTAGCTATCAAAGATGCCAAATTAAGAACTTTTATCACCGAGGATAGTAGCCGAAATGATTTAGTTGCGCATGTTTATGATGTGACTTACGGAGTGATAAAACCAACAGACAACTTAGTTATTATCGATGATAGTATCGTGAGAGGGACGACTCTTAAAATGAGCATCATCAAAATGATGGATCGTTTGAAACCTAAAAGTATTGTGATAGTTTCTTCTGCGCCACAAATTAGATATCCAGATTGTTATGGTATAGACATGGCAAAACTAGAAGGATTAATTGCTTTTCAAGCGGCATTAGAATTGTTAAAAGAGCGAAATTTATATCATATTGTAGACGATGTGTATTTAAAATGCAAATCACAGAAAAATTTAAAAGACGATAAAGTCGTTAATTATGTTACTGAAATTTATGCACCGTTCCAGCCACAAGAAGTTTCGAATAAAATTGCCCAATTATTGAGTTCACCTGAAATTAACGCTGAGGTAAAAATCATTTTTCAAACCGTAGAAAATCTACATATTTCGTGTCC
>CAMAWK010000084.1 GCA_945861915.1 Flavobacterium psychrophilum
TTCCCCATGATTTACAATCATTGCAAAAATCTAGGAATTGACATTGCTAAAAATTGGATTCCAGTAGTGCCAGCCCAACATTACCTTTGTGGCGGTATTGTGGTAGATAAAAACGGCAAAACCTCTATCGAAAATTTATTTGCCTGTGGAGAATGTTCCCGAACTGGTTTACATGGCGCCAACAGATTAGCTTCGAATTCTTTGTTGGAAGCCTTAGTGTATTCGGATAAAATTTATCATTATTTAGCCGCGAATCCATTTAACAAAGACGAAAATAGTGAAAGGGTTCGAGATTGGAAATCGGAAACAACTAAAGAAATTGACCCAAATTATATTGCAAAAACAAAATCAGCATTACAGCTTTTGATGCGTCAAAGTGCTGGTATTGTCCGGAATGACACCGATTTGAATATTGCAAAAACACACTTACAAGGATTTCAAATTGAAATTGAAGATAAAATAAAAAATCATACTATTAATTTGGGTTTAGGTGAGTTGCGGAACTTAATGGCGATTGCCATGTTAATTGTACAACATTCAATTGATAGAAACGAAAACCGTGGCGGATTTGTGAAAATTGAGTTAAGAAATTGACATCATTAAACCTTTTTTAATTTTTTAGCTCTTACTACCATAACTTTAAAAAATATAACAATGAAAAAATTAATTATTGCCGCGATTTTGGTTCTTAGCATTTCTGCATTTGCACAAGAAAAAAACGAAAATGAATCAAATAATCAAAAAAGAGAACACCGATCTCCTGAGGAAAGAAACGCAATGCTATTGAAAAAAATGACCTCGGAATTGAACCTAAATGCCAAACAACAAGAACAAATAAAAGCAGTAATGGCAGAGCAAAAAGCAAAAAGGGAGGCTTTTATGAAAGAAAAAATGGCAAACAATGAGGCAACTAAAGAGGCAACTAAAGAGGAGCTAAATGCAAGAAGAGAAAAAATGCAAGGCGCCAAAAAAGAAATGGACGAAAAATTAAAATCCATTTTAACTCCTGAACAGTATACAAAATGGAGTACCTTAAGAGAGGAAGCCAAAGACAAAATGAAAGAAAAAAGAAAAGAAAGAAAAGGAGCAGAATAGATTAGCTGTTTTCTCGATTTTAAAACAACGAGTCCCAATTCTTAACTTTAGAATTGGGACTCGTTGTTTTATAAATTAAGAATATTTAGATCAATTTCAAAGATTTTTTATCTTTATAGAATCGAATTATAAAAGCTTGCAATAAAAAAAAAGGTGAAAAAAATATATTATTCATTGATAAACTCATAATATAAAGCCTTAGAAAGAAAACTTTTACGCTGCTCAAACTCAATATTGCCATGATTATCGAAATCATTTATAGATGGAATAGACGAATCAGGAAAATACTGCTGACGAAACTCTTCGTTAAAATTTAAACTTTTTAAAAATTCTGGAGACATTCCTTTCTTTACTGAAATATTATAATTCGTAATTAAATTTCCCCAATTCACATAACTACATAAAAGAATAGTTCCATAAAAATACCAGATTATTTGGTTAAAAAGATACGCATTTGTTTTTTGCTTTATAATTTTCAAAAAAGTAAAAAACAAACCAATAATGCACAAAACTAAAAAAGCATAAACCCCCAATCTCTTGTATGTTAAACCAAAAAAATAAATGTACTCGGTGTTTTTAATGATTGTGCTTACTATAAGAATTCCATTTAAAATAATCCAAATTTTAGACAGTCGTCTCAAGTTTGTTGCTTTTTTATCAAAATTAAATCCACCTTTAAAGTAAAACATCATTACACCAACTGCCATAATTATCGAGAAAATTACTGAATTTACTCTTTCGTGAGTAGCTGAACTCAATTTTGATTTTTCAATAATTTCAAAAAATTGCTCATAATTGAACGTAATTATAAATATTAATAATAAGACATTGAGAAGAACTAATGTAATTTCACCACTTCGTCGCTCAAAATCAATAGCCAAAAACGAAAAGGTTTTTTGATTAGCTATTCTGATTTCATTAGTAAAATCATTACTTAATTTTGAATTAAATTCATGAAAATTATCGGGAATCCAATAATTCCAAAAACTAAATGATATATAAAAGCCCAAAATAGCAATGAAAATCATTTCAAATACATTTATATCTAGATAATAATCTGTAAATAAAGATGAAAAATGGTCGCTTCCAAAAGCATAAACTATAAAAAATAAAACAACGAATATAATAGGGATAATAAAATACGCAATTAGCTTTTTAGTAAAATTATTTTTGTTTTCTCGTTCTGGAAGCCATTGACTAAATAACAGCATTCGACCTAATGATGTAACTCCATTAAAAAAAACTAATGGTACAATCTGAATTGTTTTAATTTTTGGATCTTGAATTTTGAATTGTAAAAAAATAATAGAAAATGCTAATGCTAAAAACGAAACAAAATCACCATACCAAGCAAATGCAATACATGAAACAATAGAGGTTATTACTAACATTAGTTGTGAATGATTTTCAAATCTATCGTGATATAGGTAACAGATGATCACAGTAAGAATCAACCCAAAAATAGCCAGGTTTACCCCTACTGACTCGTTGTAAAATAGCAATGTAAAAATAAAACTGCAAACAAAAATTAAATGATGTTTTTTCATAATTAAAAAATTTAAAGTACTTTGAATTTCAAAGTAAAAGATTAAAAAAAAAGTTATTTAGATTTGAATAATTTTTCCAAGGAATTTAAATGTGAAACGAAACTAGCTCTGCCCAAATTTGTAATTGTATATGATGTTTTTGGTTTTTTTCCAACAAATTCTTTTTTGATATTGATATAATCTCCTCTTTCTAATGCTGATGAATGACTAGCTAAATTTCCATCTGTACAATCCAATAGCGTTTTCATTTCAGTAAAATCAACCCACTCATTGACCATTAGAATAGACATAATGCCTAATCGAATACGACTTTCAAAATCTTTATTTAGTTTATCAATTATTCCCATTAAATGGTTTATTTATACTTTTTAAACATAATTAAACCATATAAGATATGCAAGATGCCAAATCCAATAATCCAAAATATCAAACCATATCCAAGAAAGAAAATAGAAATACAACCTAAAATTAACTCCGAAAAACCTAAATACTTAATATCTGAAAAAGTATATTTTTCGGCATTTACCAATGCTAGTCCGTAAAAAAATAAAGTTGTTGGAGCAATTAATCCATAAATTTGATGGTACAATAATGCTAAACAAAAGATACCACCAACAAGTAATGGAATTGACAAATTGAAAAGCATTTTTTTTGTAGCAGAAGTCCAAATTGGTAAGTTATATTTTCTGCTTTTTCGAATCGTAAAAAAAATACCGAATGATAAAGCGAAAAACAAAATTATCAACGCAATAAAAACTAATTCAGAAACTAATTCTTTAGAATAGAGCTTATATTTCCCATCAAAATAATCGAGTCCATTGTCTTTAAACAACTGACACACGTATAATCCGCCAATCAAAGCAGATAAACCTGCAAAAACTCCAGAGAGACCGCTTAATGAAAGAAATCTTGAAGAGCGTTCCATCATAGAACGAATGTGTAATAAATCTTCTTGGTGCTTTTGATTCATATTTAAAGTACTTTGTATTGCAAAGTTAAATTATATTTTAAAACAACAAACAAATAATGAAATTATTTTTTAACTATAATAAAAAAATAAGCCTATCCAGATGAATAGGCTTGTAGATATAGATTCAAAAATTAAGATTTATTACTTTCTACTTCTAATTTTTCTAGCTAAAAGTGTATTTTTTAATAACATAGCAATGGTCATGGGTCCTACTCCACCGGGAACTGGTGTAATAAAAGATGATTTTTTACTCACTTCATCAAAATCGACATCACCTGTAATTACGTATCCTTTTGGGTGTGAAGCGTCTTCTACTCTAGTGATTCCAACATCAATAACAACCACTCCATCCTTTACCATATTGGCTTTAAGATAATTAGGAACTCCCAATGCAGTAATGATTATATCGGCAGATTTAGTGTACTCTTCTATATTCTTGGTCCTGCTATGAGTAAGTGTAACTGTTGAATCTCCAGGATAGCCTTTGCGACTCATTAAAATACTCATCGGTCGACCCACAATATGACTTCGACCAATAACAACGGTATGTTTCCCTGCTGTTTCTACTTTATATCTTTCTAATAATTCAATGATTCCATAAGGAGTTGCTGGTAAAAATGTTTCCATTTCTAATGCCATTTTTCCAAAATTGGCAGGATGAAAACCATCTACATCTTTGTCAGGATCAATAGCCATTAATATTTTTTGTTCGTCAATATGCTTTGGTAAAGGCAATTGAACAATATATCCGTCAAGATTGTCATCTGCATTTAAATCGCTTATTTTATTTAGCAAGGCTTCTTCGGAAATATCTTCGGGCAAGCTTATTAAAGTAGAATCGAAACCTATTTGTTCGCAAGAACGAACTTTGCTACCTACATAAGTCAAACTCGCTCCGTTGTTTCCAACGATAACCGCTGCCAAATGAGGTACTTTTTGTCCTTCGGCTTTCATTTTTTGTACTTCGAGGGCGATTTCATTTTTAATATCGTCCGATGTTTTTTTTCCGTCTAGTAGTTGCATTTTTTTTGTTTAAGAAGGTTAAGAGATTGAAAAGTTTAAGGAAAATCTGAAATCTGCATTCTGAAATCTAAATTATAAAACCCTATCTCATCCCCGGTATATTTGGCATTCCTTTCATATTTCCCATTGCTTTCATCATGTTTTTTCCGCCTGGCCCTTGCATCATTTTCATCATTTTGCTCATTTGATCAAACTGTTTCATCAATTGATTGACTTGTTCGATCTTGGTTCCAGAACCTTTGGCAATTCTTGCTTTTCTTTTGACATCAATAATTGCGGGTTTTGTTCGCTCTTTTGGAGTCATCGAATGTATTATGGCTTCAATATGTTTGAATGCGTCATCTTCAATTTGAACATCTTTCATTGCCTTGGTAGCTCCTGGAATCATACCCATTAAGTCTTTCATGCTTCCCATTTTCTTCACTTGCTGAATTTGTGTAAGGAAATCATCAAAGCCAAATTCGTTTTTCGCAATTTTCTTCTGGATTTTTCGAGCTTCTTCTTCGTCGTAGTTTTCTTGCGCTTTTTCTACCAAAGAAACTACATCACCCATACCAAGTATTCTCTCTGCCATTCGAGACGGATAAAACACATCAATAGCATCCATTTTTTCGCCAGTACCAACAAATTTAATTGGTTTATTAACCACCGATTTGATAGACAAGGCGGCTCCACCACGAGTATCTCCATCTAATTTGGTCAAAATAACACCATCGAAATTCAAGACATCATTAAATGCTTTGGCAGTATTCACGGCATCTTGACCCGTCATGGCATCAACAACAAACAAAGTTTCTTGTGGCTGAATCGCTTTGTGAACATTCGAAATTTCGTTCATCATCGCTTCATCAACAGCAAGTCGACCTGCAGTATCGACAATTACTACATTAAAACCATTGGCTTTAGCGTGCTTAATAGCGTTTTGAGCAATTTCGACAGGATTTTTATTTTCAGGTTCTGAATATACCTCAACAGCCATAGAATCTCCTACAACATACAACTGCTGAATCGCCGCTGGTCGATAAATATCACAAGCAACCAAAAGTGGTTTCTTTCCTTTTTTAGTTTGTAAATAATTGGCTAATTTTCCCGAAAAAGTAGTTTTTCCAGAACCTTGTAAACCCGACATTAAAATCACTGTTGGATTTCCAGAAAGATTTATTCCTGCTACATCGCCACCCATTAATTCAGTTAATTCATCTTTGACTAACTTAACCAATAATTGTCCTGGTTGCAAAGTGGTTAACACATTTTGCCCGATAGCTTTGTCTTTTACTCTAGTGGTAAAATCTTTGGCTATTTTAAAGTTGACATCGGCATCTAATAAAGCACGACGCACTTCTTTCAAAGTTTCAGCCACGTTTACTTCGGTTATTTTTCCGTGACCTTTAAGTATATGAAAGGCTTTATCTAATTTATCGCTTAAATTATCGAACATATCTATTTTTTTAATGTATGCAAATATAGCCTAAACTTAGAAAATTTTCAAAAATTTAAAATATTTCAAAAATAAAAGTAGGGTATTTTTCTAGTTGTTTGTTTCATATCAAAATTAAATAACTTTAAAAATTTAGTATCATGAAAAACAAAGGATTATTATTCGGATTAGTAGTTGTAACTGTATTAGCAGCTTCATGCAGCAATGATGAAGACAACAAAATGGACAACCAAAATGAAAATTTAAGCATTAAAGCAAGAACAAGTTATTCTACGGCTAAATTTTCGAATCAAAGAACAAGTGCAGCAACAGTAACTTTAAATTCTTTTAAAATTAATTTGAAAGAAATTGAATTCGAAATGGACGATGACTTCTCAACAGGAGATGGATTTTATGGCGATGATGAAGATATCGAATTAAAAGGTCCATTTGAATTGAGTTTGTTAAACACTACTACTGAAATAACTTCATTAAACATTCCAAACGGAGTTTATGAGGAAGTGGAGTTCAAAATGGCAAAAAACACCAATTCTGCAAGTTCAATGTATAACAAATCAATTGAAATTAAAGGTTCAATTAACGGAAAACCATTCGAGTTTTGGCACAATGTAGAAGAAGATTTTGAAATTGATTTTGAAGATACAAATCAAAATTTGACTATAAACAATAATAGTGCTACTATCTATTTTGACTTTGATTTAACAACTGCTATTAAAAGTATCGACTTTAGTGTTGCAACCGATGAAGACGGTGATGGAATTATCGAAATAAACCCGAATGATAATGATGGCAACAGAAGTTTAGCCAATCTTATCAAAGATAAAATTAAAGATTCTTGTGAATTAGATGATTAATTAAAATCCAAGAATTTAATTAAATCTTCAAATCGTTAACCTACGGAAACTGCCTATTAATTAGGCAGTTTTTTTTGTTTAATAATAACAACAGTCAGGTAATTATTGAAACATTACTAATTTTCTTCAAAAAAAATTAAAGGTACGACTGGAACGTGATTTTTTATCTTCAAGATATTTATATCAAACCAAATATACCATCAGGGTTTAAAAATCCTTACAGAAACTCAAATCAATCTAGATAATTATTTAAAATATAATTCCGTTTGTACAAATCTTAAAAACCAACTTCTATTATGTGCTTTTGTTTTGTTAGCTGGATGAAATTATTTAAAACAAATTACTCCAAACTTGCAATGCAATTTATATCAGTATTTATCTACCAATAAACAACTTTATCTAAAGATCTAATATTAAGGAAATTTCAAGAAACAGAACAAAAACAAATACAATTCAAACTTTTTAATTAATTGTCAAAAATATTTTATTTTTAACTTGGTAAAAAAATATAATTAAAAAAATTTAACTCATTATTAAATAGAAGATTGAATATTTGTAAAATCTTCAAAATAAAGCTCCAACTACTTATTCTCGGGTTAAAAATTGAAATGATTAAAACTGTTAATCAAGACTTAATTTATTCTTTAATTACATAACTCAATTGCTGTTTTTAATTGTAACTATCTTAATAATTACTAAATAAACAAGTTTATTCAGCTCAAATCTTAAAATTAAAGCCTCATTCTGGATATCCAAAATGAGGCTATAAATAGAGAATTAGACTTTTTAGTAGACTAATGAATTTATAAAAAGTCGTTTTACAGATACTGAAACTTATTTAAAATTTGAATAATAATTTTTGTCAAACTATGAGAAATTAGATTCAAAATAAATAAAGTGGTCAAAACATAAAATAATTTAGTCTTTTTCATAACGAATTTAATTTAGGTTTATAAATTACACTTTATCTCTTTGATAAGTTTAAATACGCATTGTCGTCATCATCGCCATCATCAATATGTCGCAATCGAATTTGAGTTTCAGTATATTCGATAATTTTCCAATCATCAACCAACTTACTCAAATTGGAATCTGAAAAATCTAAATCCAAAATAGCATCACCACTTTCAGAAAAATTAAGCCAAGATCCTGAACTATTGTCCGAGTTCTTACTAACCAAAATAGAGCTATTTGAGTTGAAAGTAAAATTATATCCATCATAAATAATAGTTTCATTGTCGTCGTCAAAATAATAAGAAACATACCAAGAACCAGAAGTGATTATTGAGGAAAACTCTGTTGGGCTGGGCTCTTCGTCATCATCATCACAATCATCGATGGCGTCTTCTATAAAATCTTCTAACTCATCGTTCGAATTAATTAAAACTGATTGATTATTTGAATTAAGTACCGTTATAGGATATACAATCGTGGCAATATCATCAGAATCAATAGAATCTAAATAATTAAAAAACTGGGTATTAGAGTTGATGGTTATAGTATTGGCTACTTGATTGTTAGTATTGTAAACATTAATAACTACTGGATAAGTAATAGAAATACAATCGATTTCGTCAAAATCATCGATTTCGTCGCAATCATCCAAAACATCATCTAATTCATCTGCATCTTCAATTATTTGAAAAGTTGAATTTTGAAATTGAACCGTTATTGGAAAATTAAAATTGACAATATCATCATCGTTAGAAAAGGCATCAATGGCATTTTGAACCGTTTGATAATCTGCTTCTGAATTAACAGTTATTTTAGTTCCGTTGACAATAACTTCGACTGGTAATTTGACACTAAAACAACTCGAATTATCCAAAACATTATCTTTTGAAGTAGGATTTTGAGTGGTTCTACTAATTAATTTTACAAGTGGGGAACCTGTAACTATTAATTGTGTTGGAGGAGTTTCTGTAATTATTTCATTTTCTTCACTTTGACAGTTGAAAAACAAAAAACTGATGGATAGAAATAAAAGTAATTGTATCGTTTTCATAGTTATAATATTTTGGATTTTAAAGTAAACATTTAATATTGTAAATACCCTACCTAAAATTGAAAAAAATATATATTTTTACCAAACAATGTTATTTTATGTCAACAGCAGCAATAAATTCAGACGTTTGTAAAGAGTCTGTATTTTCAAATTTTTTCAAAAGTCATTCCAAGCCATTGCGTAATTTCTTACTCTACAAATTTGGTAATCAAGACCATGCCGAAGATATGACCCAAGAAGCTTTTATAAAATTGTGGCAAAATTGCAAAGATGTCCCTCTTGAAAAAGCCAAATCATACATTTATACGATAGCCAATAACTCAACTTTAAATATACTTGCTCACGAAAAAGTAAAGTTGAATTTTCAAAAACACAATTCACTGAACGATCGTTCTAATGAAAATCCAGAATTTATTTTGGAGGAAAAACAGTTTAAAGACAAACTACTTACTGCTATTGACAAACTCAATGAAAAACAACGAGTAGCTTTTTTGATGAATCGAATTGATGGAAAAAAATATGCTCAAATCGCCGAGGAGTTGCAAATTACTGTAAAAGCTGTAGAAAAACGCATT
>CAMAWK010000085.1 GCA_945861915.1 Flavobacterium psychrophilum
AAAGATTTCATAAAAGCACTTTGTGTATTGGCGTTTTTTTTATCAACAATCCACAAAAAAATGGTCTATCGCCAATAGCCATGAGTTCCTATTGAGTAATTTTGTGAAATGTATGCTTTAGTCGATTGTAATAATTTTTATGCTTCTTGCGAACGTGTTTTTCAGCCGAAATTCAACGGAAAACCCGTTGCGATTTTATCTAATAATGACGGTTGCGTTATTTCACGAAGCAACGAAGCCAAGATTTTAGGAATACCCATGGGAGCACCTGCTTTTCAAATTAAACAATTGATTAAGGATCATAATGTGGCCGTTTTTTCTTCTAATTATGCGCTGTATGGCGATTTAAGTAATCGCGTGATGGCGATTTTAGGTCAGTTTACACCCAATATAGAAATTTACAGTATCGACGAAGCTTTCTTAAATTTTGATGGTTTATCGGTTTTAGACTATCACAATTATGGATTGCAGATGAAAAATCGAGTGCAAAAATGGGTCGGAATTCCTGTTTGTGTTGGCTTTGCCGAAACCAAAGCATTGTCTAAAGTAGCGAATAAAATTGCCAAAAAATTTCAAGATAGAACCCAAGGTGTTTATGTTATTGACAGTGAAGAAAAGCGCATAAAAGCCCTAAAGTGGACAAAAATTGAGGATGTTTGGGGAATTGGCTATCGATTGACTAAAAAGGCAAAATTGCGAAATATCAACACAGCTTTCGACTTTGTTCAGCCCCAGCACGAAATTTGGATCAAGAAAGAAATGGGTGTTGTAGGCATGCGCCTTAAATATGAATTAGAAGGTAAATCGGTCTTAGATTTGGAACCCATTCCAAACCAAAAAAAAAGCATTGCAGTTACTCGGAGTTTTCCAAAACAGATTTCCGATTTTGATTTACTGCGCGAACGAGTAGCCACTTTTGCGTCGGTTTGTGCCGAAAAATTGCGAAACCAAAAATCATGTTGTCATACCATAATTGTGATGTTGGTTGTCGATAAACATAGCATTGCAACATCGAAGTATTATTTTAATAGTGCTGTTACCCTGCCGTTTGCCACCAATTCAACGTTGACCATTTCGAATGCTGCCATTGCTATATTGAAAAAATTGCTTCAGAGAAATGAACACTTAAAATTTAAAAAAGCAGGGGTAATCGTCACAGAATTTATAGATGAAAATAAAAAACAATTTCAGTTGTTTGACGAAGAAAATCCCAAACATCTGGCATTGATGCAGGTTATAGACAAAATAAATAGCAAAAATGGCAACAAAAAAATCAAATTAGCCACCCAAGATTTAACTCGAACCTGGAACATGAACCAAAAGCATCTTTCACCTCGATTCACTACTAATTTTAACGATATTCTTGAAATACAATGTCAATAAATAAAGAACCCAAACTTAGTTTTTTTCGTCCTGTTTTAGATAGTGACCTTAGAATTCCTCTAGTAAAAGAGGGAGTTTCGGCTGGATTTCCTTCGCCAGCTATTGATTTTATGGAGAATAGTATTGATTTGAATGTAGCATTATGCAAAAATCCTTTGGCTACATTTTACATCAAAGTGAAAGGCAATTCGATGATTGATGCGGGTATTAACGATAAAGATGTTTTGGTTGTAGATCGCAGCATCGAACCACAAAACAACAAAATTGCTATTTGCTTTATTGATGGTGAATTTACAGTAAAACGAATTCAAATAGAACAAGATTGCCTCTATCTTATGCCGGAAAACAGCAATTACCAACCCATAAAAGTAACCGAAGAAAATCAATTGATTATATGGGGAATTGTAACTTATGTTATAAAAAAGATTTAGAAAAGGAACTAGTTTCTGTGAAATTATTTAGGTTGTCAATTCTACTCAGCAACTTTTTTTCTCCAAATCAATCACAAAAATCCATAAAAAAAACCTCGCTATCCTTAATTTTAAGGATGAAAGCGAGGTTTGTTTTTAGGGAAAAAGTTTAAAAACTTATTTCACATCCATTAATTCTACATCAAAAATCAAAGTAGCGTTGGGTGGAATAGCACCACCAGCACCGCGTGAACCATATCCTAAATCAGAAGGAATAACAAAACGAGCTTTGTCGCCTACTTTTAATAAAGCGATTCCTTCGTCCCAGCCTTCAATCACTTGACCAATTCCTAATTTGAATTCGATTGGTTTTTTTCGTGGGTAAGAAGAGTCAAAAACTTTTCCGTTTTCTAGCGAACCTTCGTAATGTACCGAAACTGTTTTTCCAGCTTCAGCCTGTTTCCCCTCGCCTTTTTGGATGAATTGGTATCGCAATCCGCTTGCTGTTTTTTCGAAACCTGCTGCTAATTGTTCCATTTTAGCTTCTGATTCTGCTCTTAATTGTGCTTCTCTTTTCATACGAGCGCCTTTCAAACCAATAAATGCTTCTATAGCATTGAAATTTTCAGCTTCCTCTCCTACTCTAATAATTTCTAAAGTTTCTAATTTATCGCCTTGTTCGACAGCATCAACTACCTCTTGCCCTTCGATAACGTGTCCAAAAACAGTGTGTTTATTGTCTAACCAACTTGTTGGAACATGGGTGATGAAAAACTGAGAACCATTAGAACCTGGTCCTGAATTTGCCATCGAAAGTATTCCCGGACGATCGTGCTTCAACGAAGGATGAAATTCATCATCAAATTTATACCCCGGGTCGCCTGTTCCTGTTCCTTGAGGGCAACCGCCTTGAATCATAAAATCAGGAATTACTCTATGAAAATTTAAACCATCGTAGAATTTTGTCCCTTGTGGTTTTACTTTGTTTTCCATATTTCCTTCTGCCAAAGCTACAAAATTACCTACCGTTCCTGGCGTTAAATCATGCGTTAATTTTACTAAAACAGCTCCTTTTGAGGTGTTAAATTTAGCGTATATCCCGTTTTCCATTATTTCTTGTTTTTTAATTTAGGCGCAAATTTACTATATATTTTTATAGTATGAATACCTAAAAATTGTATTTTTGAATTAAATCAAAATTGAATATTATGGATTCTATTTACAACAAAGCTGATAATGCAAAAATAATTGCTCGAATTAATTTATTGACTCCAGAAAGCAAAGCGATTTGGGGAAAAATGACTGTAGATCAAATGCTAATGCATACCAATGACGCTATTAAAGTAGCTTTTGGAGAAAAAGAATTAAAAATAAACTTCTTGATGCGATTTTTGGGTAAGATGATGAAAAATAAGGTTTTCAATTCTGAATTCAAAAAGAATAGCCCAACCGCTCCCGAATTTATGTACAAAGAAAATTTTAATTTCGAAACGGTTCAAAAGGAATTAGTAACTAATTTCAGTCGTTTTGCAATTGGGCACGAAGCTATAAAAATTATGAATCACCCTTTTTGGGGAAAAATGACTTATGAAGATTGGAATAAATTAATGTGGAAACATGCAGATCACCATTTAAAACAATTTGGAGTCTAATTTACTTAGCCTCCAATAAGAGTTTAATAGTAATATCAATATCTTCGGCGATTTTGCTTTTTACTAAACTAGGAATTGCAATGTTAAAGTCTTTCGCTTTTACAACCAAATTACTAGCAACGCTTAGTTTCCCTCCATTTAAAATAACAGAAATTTTAGTTTTCACTTTTTTTGTTACTCTGTGAATGGTTAAATCCCCTTCTAAGTCATACTCCATTTTTTTTGCAGAAACTTTTGACACATCAAAATTGACTATTTTTCCTTTGAAAGTAGCTTTAGGAAATTTAGAAGATTCCATGTAATTTTCATTAAAATGTTCTTCCATCAAAGGAGCTTTAAATTTAAACGCTTTTATCAAAGCAAGAACCGCAATTTCTCCATTCGATTGATCCAAAATTGCCGAAACAGTATTGTTTTTTGCCGCTACTTCTTCAAAAGCTGGCATCGAGGCTTCAAATTTAATTTCGCCCGTACGAGTGATCATTTTTTGAGCAAATCCAAAGTTTGTCAAAACAACTACACTTACTAATGTGATTATTTTTTTCATAATTATTTTTTATTAATTTATAAATCCTTGATCTCTCCAAAGTTTAACCATATCAATCGAAGACTGTGGCATTCTACCTTGCTGCGGCATAATGCTTCCATCACAATCTGAAGGTTTATCGATTCGGCAAATTAAATTTCCATTTTCGATAGCATCTTTTACTTCTACATAAGTTTCTAAATTCGGATATTGGGAATCATTCGAATGACAACTAATGCAATTCGATGCAATTAAAGGACCCACATTTTTAGTGTATGTTGGTTTTTCTGCTTTTTCCGAAATATCGTCATAGGTTTTTGATTCACAAGAATTAAAAACAAAAGCTATCATTGCCATTACTGCTATAATTGCAGTTAAAAATATTTTTTTCATCAAGATAATTGTTAAAATTAAAATACTCTGTATAAATTAAATCCAAAATAAATTGGACCACCTGCCCAATCGCCATTAGGTCTTGAAAATACGGCTACATCGTTCATTGCTTGACTATTGGAGAAAACCAATTGAAATACGTGACCGCCTGTTTCTATGTCTAAACCCACTGTAAGCGGATTTTCATAAATTGAACAATCACTTAAACGAGCGGCATATTCTAAATTGATACTCATTCGTTTAGCAATTTTATATCGCGCACCTGAACCAATAAAAAATTCATTGTCTTTTTCTATTCCATTTTCATATAAATTTTTGTGAACATAAATAGGATTTAACTGCAAAGAAAAAGACTCAGAAAACTTTCTTGAAACTAACAATTGAGTGGTAAACGCCAAGCGATCCTGAAACTCAATACCCGGAAAAATAGCTTTTTCTAACTTACTGTTAATATCCATCGTGTTATAACCAACAATTGTTACTGGAAAACCTTCTTTTACTTGATTGGCTAATTTGTATTTGGCTGTCAGTTCATACACTTTATCTAATGTGTGTCTGGATGCTCCAAGTGACAACCAATCGGTTGCTCCATAAATACCGCCGATTTCTGTATTAGCATCGTCTAAACCAAAAAAGTTATCAAACCCGTTGGTTAAATCACCAAAACGGTGAGAAACAATCATATACCATTCCCCTTTTGAAGTTAATTTGGTGGATTGCATATTACAAATTTGCAATCCTTTAAAGGCTGCCATTTCAATTTCTTTATCTGCTAGTTTTTCTGCATCTAACTGATTTAACAAATCATCTTGAGCTGATACAAAACCAACTGCGAAGAGTAATAACGAAAAACATAATGTTTTTTTCATTTTTATTTAGTTTAACTTTTTTTATTAATTGATTTATTGAGATTTAAGACATTGATCCATTTTTATTTCTCCCATCAAATCATCATATCCAACTAGTCTACCTTTTAATATTACCGTCTCATTTACTTTCAATGTGGCATCGTTTTCTGTTAAACTACAAACAATTCCATCATCTAAAATTACATCGTTTCCAGAAATTGAAGTTATTTTTCCCGAAATAGTAATTGCTTTATCCAAGTATTTTTTGTTAGCAGCTTCGCTATCAGCAGTAAATTCATCCATTATTGTTTTAGAAGTTATATTGAACGCTGCCTCTTCTGATGACAGATTTCTTGCTCCTCCATGTAAAACATAATTGTAACCAACAATTGCAAATACTAGTATGGCTAAAACAGAAACGCAAATGATTATCATTTTTTTATTCATAAGAAAATGGGTTTGTTAGAAATAGAACTTAATGTAGGTAAATATAATAAATTATTTGATTTCAAAATAGAATTACAAAATCAACAAACCAAAATTCTTCAAGGTATTTATTGGTTTTGAATACCAAAATAGCTCGAAATTCTCTAAGTCAATTTCAAAATCTGATTTAACATCTTGATAAGTATAGATTTTGGCAGTTAAAACTGATATTTTTTCAAGCGTTTTCACCAACCATTCTCCTTCCTGTTTCCCTACTTGAATCGTAAAAGTTTCTTTCTTATCATGAAAAGTCAAAGTCATGATATCCCAACTATTTCCTTTTTTTGATTTGGTGAAATATTCTACAGCTGGTTTACCGCCCAACCAAATTATTTTTGCTGTTGGTTTTTCATTAAAATTTTCCTCTGTTGCGACTGCATCAGCAATAAAATCGGGATGAATGGTTGTTTTCGGAATTTTAAAATCGAACCAGTCTTGCAATTCAAAATCAAAGCAAATTCCGTGCATGAAATTAAATAAGGATTTCTTTAATCCAAAACTAAATTGATCATGGTCAATTCCGGTTTTGTCAGTAAAATTGATGTCATTATTGGCGAAAGCTCCTATGCTTTCTGTTTCTTTGGTAACATTAAATTTTTCTGGATACATCCCAACAGGACTGTGAGCTGTCATCGCGAATTGATGCCAAAATCCTGATTGTAAAATCCCAATTTCGAATAATTGCCTTACCATTTCTAAACTATCTACCGTTTCCTGAACCGTTTGTGTTGGATAGCCATACATCAAATAAGCGTGAACCATAATATTGGCTTCGGTAAAATTCCGGGTCACTTTTGCCACTTGTTCCACCGTAACGCCTTTATCAATTAATTGCAATAATCTATCAGATGCTACTTCGAGTCCGCCCGAAACGGCGATGCAACCAGATGCTTTCAGGAGTATGCACAAATCTCGTGTAAAGCTTTTCTCAAATCGAATGTTTGTCCACCACGTAACCGATAATTTCCTACGAATAATTTCGAGTGCCAAAGCCCGCATCAAAGCTGGTGGTGCCGCTTCGTCTACAAAATGAAATCCATTTTGACCTGTTTGCAACATCATTTCTTCGATTCGATTGCACAATAAATTGGCAGCTACAGGTTCGTAAACCTTTATATAATCTAATGAAATATCACAGAAAGTACATTTTCCCCAATAGCAACCATGCGCCATCGTGAGTTTGTTCCAGCGACCATCGCTCCACATTCGGTGCATCGGATTCACAATTTCAATAACCGAAATGTATTGATCCAACAACAAATCGGAATAATCGGGTGTGCCGACTTGCGATTGTTTATAATCGTGTTTTAATGAATTGTTTTTATAAACTACTTTTCCGTTTTCTAATATAAATGTTCTTTTAGCCTCCCCTAACCCCTCCAAAGGAGGGGAACTAGCAACAAAATTATACAACAATTCAACTGGTAATTCCCCATCATCCAATGTAATAAAATCGAAAAACTCAAAAACACGAGGGTCTGAAAGTGAGCGTAATTCGGTATTGGGAAAACCGCCACCCATCGAAATTTTGATATGTGGATGGTGT
Organism: Flavobacterium psychrophilum; assembly: GCA_945861915.1. Taxonomy (GTDB): domain Bacteria; phylum Bacteroidota; class Bacteroidia; order Flavobacteriales; family Flavobacteriaceae; genus Flavobacterium; species Flavobacterium psychrophilum_E. Next base: position 7,245 of record CAMAWK010000085.1, read on the forward strand.
TTTTTGACCCACTGTGCCGAACGAAAAGCCGAGTATAAATTCCCTGGAAAAGGAACCGAAATCAAGAATAATTCGGGTTGAATGCTTTCGAAACGTTCTTTTAAAAGTGAGAATAAAATGGAATCTATATAAGTGGGTTCTTTGTGTAATTCTGTGTATAATTCATCAAATGAATTCGCACTTCGTCCCAAACGTTCGGCATACCGACTAAAACCAAAATTGGCATCGACACATTCTACAATAAAATCGGAAATATCTTCGAGATATAAAGTTGCAAGGTGCTTTGCCTTGTCCTGCATCCCCATCGTTCCAAATGCCCAATCTAATTCTTCGAGTTGAGAAAATCTGGAAGCCTCAGGCAAATAATCTTCTTGACAAATCTGGAGTGCCAATATGGGATTTTTTCCTTGTAAAAAAGAAATTACCGAATCGATTGTTTTGATGTATTCGCCTTTAAGAGCAAGGATTCTTTGGCAGTTGGGTGTGAGGTTTTGGGTTTTGGGTATTGGGTTGCTGAATAAATTTTCAAGCCCAGTTTTTGAAAACAATTTCAAAATTACTTCAATTCCTAAATCCGCTTGAGTTGCCGAAATATTTTTGGTGTTCAAAAACCCTTTGATATAAGCCGTTGCTGGATAGGGCGTATTCAACTGGGTAAACGGCGGAGTGATGAGAAATACTTGGGTTTTCAAGAGTATTTATTTACTTAAAATTTATTTTTTTTGATATAATATCAAAACTGTTCCTCCTTTTTTCGAATTGCCAAAAGTGCCAAAACCGAAATTAATGCTGCCGCCGAAAGATAAAAACCAACATAGGCTATTCCGTAATTTTTGGTTAACCAAATAGCAATTAATGGCGCAAAAGAAGCGCCAATTATACCTCCCAAATTAAAAGTCAACGAAGCACCAGAATAGCGAACTTCCGTAGGAAATAGTTCAGACAGAAAAGTTCCAATAGGTCCAAAAATCAAGCCCATCAAACCCATTCCGATGCAAACCAAAGTGGTAATCATAGGCGTTTTAAACGATTCTATAAAAAAGGAAAAGCTAAATCCGAAAAGTAAAATTAAAGCCGAAACCAAAACCATCACTTTCTTTCGTCCGAAACGATCAGCAATTAAAGCAGAAGCAGGAATTCCCGCCACAAAAAAAAGAATGGAAAATAATTGAATGATTAGAAAATCACGTCGAGTATATCCCAAATCAGCCGTGGCATAGCTTAAACTAAAAACGGTCATCAAATAAAAAATTACAAACATGGCTAAAGTAGATAACGTTCCAAAAATTAACTCTCGTTTATATAATTTAAAAATAGTTAAAATAGGTACTTCGACTTGTTTTTTGGTTGCTGCAGCATTGGCAAATGAGGGCGTTTCGGTGATTTTTAATCGGATATAAAACCCAACCAAAACTAATATTGAACTGGCTATAAAAGGGATTCTCCAGCCGTAATCAAAAAACTCTTGTTCGGTAAAATAATCTGATAAAAATAAGAAAGTTCCACCCGAAAACAACAAACCAATAGGCGCTCCTAATTGTGGAAACATGCCGTACCAAGCCCTTTTACCGGGAGGTGCATTTTCGATAGCCAATAAAACTGCACCGCCCCATTCGCCTCCCAATCCTAAACCTTGACCAAAACGACACAGCATTAATAATAATGGAGCCATAATTCCGATGCTTTGATAGGTTGGTAAAAATCCGATGGCAACTGTAGAAATTCCCATTGTGAGTAAAGCCGCAACGAGTGTTGATTTGCGACCAATTTTATCACCAAAATGACCAAAAACAGCCGAGCCGATGGGTCTAGCAAAAAAAGCAATTGAAAAAGTTGCCAACGATTCAATCGTGGAAGTGGTTGGATCTGATCCTGGAAAAAACAATTGTGGAAAAACCAAAACCGCAGCATTGGCGTAAATATAAAAATCGAAAAACTCGATAGTTGTTCCAATTAAACTTCCAAAAAGAACGTGTTTTAATGAATTAACTTTTTTAGGAATCGTATTTTCAATCATCATAATTTTGTTTAGGTTTTATAAAAATGAGACTATTTTATGAGACTAACAAATAAAAAGTTCCAATTATTTTTTTAGTAAATTAGCATCAAATAAAATGCACTATGTCAACGGACTGTATCAGCTATCAAAATTCAGGATATTTCTCTCCATTAATCAATGATTATTTAGAC
>CAMAWK010000086.1 GCA_945861915.1 Flavobacterium psychrophilum
TTGATACCTCTTTTGGTAAAAACTTTGTGCATTTCTCTAAATATAATTGCTGCAACGCCTTTATTTTGGTATTCAGGATCGACGCCTATCAAATAAAACTCGGCATATTCATTCTTTTTCATCGCTTGAAGTAAATGTATAAAACCAAATGGAAAAAGACTTCCGTTTGCCTTTTGAAAGGCTTTTGAAAACGAAGGCATGGTGATTCCAAAGGCTACTAGTTTTCCAGTTTTATCAATCACACAATTAATGAAATCAGGATGTATGAAGGAAATGTATTTTTCTTTGTAATGGTCTATTTGAAATTGCTGAATAGGCACAAATGATTCTAATTCGGCATACGATTTATTGAGCAATCCAAACATTTCATCGACATAAGGCAAAATTGCTTTTGATGAATTAAATGTTAAGGCTTTGAGCTGATATCTTCTTTCAATTAATTCAGACAATGGACCAAATTTATCCATGTGAATATTTTTGAATTCAATTTTATACTCATGCCATTCAGATTCTTTTGTAAAACCCAATTGTTTTAAATGTTCGGGATAATAAGCATAATTATACAATCCAATCATGGTGGCTAATTTATCGAATCCTTCGGTAAGCATTCCCGCTTTATCCATATTCGAAAAGCCAACAGGACCCTCTACATATTCTAAATTATTAGCTTTACCAATTTCGGAAACTGTATTCATTAAGGCTTTTGTAACTTCAATATCATCAATGACATCAAACCAACCAAATCGCATTTTTAACTTTTTTTGTTCTTTGGTTTCAACCCAATTAATGATGGCTGCAATTCGTCCAACAATTTTATCGTTTTTATAGGCTAAGAAAAACTGTGCTTGTGCACTTTCAAAAATAGGATTTTGTTTGTCAAAGCTTTTAAGTTCGTCCTTGATTAGTGGTGGAACCCAATATTGGTTGTTTTTGTATAACGAAAAAGGGAATTTTATAAATTGTTTTAGTTCACTCTTTGTGATAGCTTCTTTGATAGTAATCATTCTTGATTTGGGGTTGTTTAGAATTATCCTCTTTTGGTTTTTTTAGTTCTTCGTTTTACTTTATTCGACGAATATTCCGATTCATTACTTATTTTAACTGCTTTGTAATTAGCATCATATCGCCATGAAAATCCAAATCCGCCATATACCATTGAAGGCGTATTTTTTAAACTACTACTCAAAGATGCGTCAATTTGTATACTCTTAGAAAGCAAATAAGCAGCCCCTCCGCGAACAATAATATCACTATAAAAATCACTTTTATATCCTTGATTTTCTACAAAACCCGACCATTTTTTATTGAACCCTCTTGTTAAAGTAACCACATAACCATAACTGGGATAGTCAGATGAAATGTAATCGCCAATAATATTAGTTACCAAAACCCAACGACTATTATCAAAATGATTTTGGGTGATTAAAATAATTTTTGGAGTGAGACTGGCTTCAGGAGAAAAAGCATACGGATTATCCGAAAAAGTAAGATTGACTCCAGCAAACAAAGAGACTGCCGGAATTAATTGATGCCATTTAAAAGAATGATTTGCATTGTAACTGTAGAGATTTACTTTTTCTTTATAATTTTTAAAAGGATCATAAATTAAATATTTAGCGCCTAAAACTGTTTGTTTTAAGCCTGATTTATCTGGATAAATTAAGGAAGGATTTACCATTTCTGATTGGTATTGTATATCTGCAATTAATTCCAATTTTTCAAAAAATAATCCCCATCTAGCAGTTAAGTCAACACCATATCCTGAACTATCATAATTTAATAATTCGTGTTTTTGTCGAATTCCATATGCACCTGTTTCTAATTGAATTACTGACTTTCCAACCGAAAAAGCCGACATTGTTTCACCCGGTCTGTTAGAATTTATTTGGTCTGTATGTTGCCCATAGTGTATGGTGGTAAAACTAATAAATACTACAAATAGGAAGGGTTTTATTGGGGACATATTGATTTTATTTGATTAAAAAAAGAATAATACTTTTCAAAAGTACTATATTTTATTATTTATTTAAGAATGATATTTTAATTTTGAACAATGGAATTGTTAATTTTGCCAAAAATTATTTAACTATGCAAACAGCTTCTTTTAATGGTTTTATAAAAGCACTATTTTATTTTATTGCTTTCTATTATATCTTTAAATTTTTGGCTAAACTATTTTTACCAATTTTAATAAAAAAAGTTGTCCAAAAAGCAGGTCAAAATTTTCAGAATCAACAACAAAATTCATACGATACTTCATGGAAAAAAACAGTCAATAATGATGAAATTATTGTCGACAAATCAAAATCTAAAAATCCTCGTGAAACAAAAAAAGTAGGGGAGTATGTTGATTATGAAGAAATTGAATAAAAGACCCTTTTCTAGAATCATTTGGGATATCTAAAAGATTGGTTAGATAAACTTTTAAATCCAAAACCACAAACCCAAAACCCAAAACCCTTTTCAATGAAGCAACTTCAAAAGTTATATCCGCACTTATTAGTTTTACTGGGATTCGTATTAATTTCTCTAATATATTTTTACCCAGTTTTACAAGGAAAACAAATTTTTCAATCGGATATTGCTCAATATACCGGAATGGCAAAAGAGCAAAACGACTTTAGAGCTTCGGAACATCAAGAACCTTTTTGGACAAATTCGGCTTTTGGGGGTATGCCAACTTATCAATTGGGAGCTAAATATCCGCATGATTATATCGGAATGATTGACGATTGTATTCGGTTTTTGCCTCGTCCTGCCGATTATTTGTTTTTGTATTTCTTGGGTTTGTACGGATTGCTTTTAGTTTTAAAAATAGATCCTCTGAAAGCTTTTTTCGGAGCTGTTGCTTTTGGATTTTCTACTTATTTAATCATCATTTTAGGAGTGGGACATAATGCCAAAGCCCATGCTATTGGTTATATGCCATTAGTCATTGCTGGATTTATACTCGTTTTTCAAAAAAAATACGTTTGGGGTGGATTGCTTACTATGTTTGCAGCGGCATTAGAAATTAATGCTAATCACTTTCAAATGACTTATTATTTATTTATCTTTTTGATGATTTTGTCGGGGTATTTTATTTATCAAGGCATTAAAGAAAAAGAATTTAAATCTTTGTTCACTTCTTTTGGAGTTTTACTGATTGCTGGAATTTTAGCACTTGGCACGAATGCCACCAATTTATTGGCTACAGCCGAATATACCGATTTTAGTACTCGTGGAAAAAGCGAATTAACCTACGCTGCCGATGGTTCAAAAAACACTGGAAATTCAGCTTTGACTAGAGAGTATATTACCGAGTACAGTTACGGAATCATGGAAAGTTTTAACCTCATAGCTCCTCGACTTTTTGGAGGTTCGAACAGTGAATCGGTGGGTAAAGACAGTGAAATGTATCAGTTTATGCTGGGTCAAGGAGTACCTGAAGATCAAGTCGCTGATTTTGTTTCGGGAATGCCTACGTATTGGGGCGATCAACCAATAGTTGCTGCGCCAGCTTATATTGGTATTGTTGTTTTCTTTTCGGCTATTTTGGCTTTATTTATTGATGATAGAAAAATAAAATATGTTTTTTTATCAGGAGCTTGTTTCGCTTTGTTGCTTTCTTGGGGCAAAAATTTCGCTGCTTTAACGGACTTTTTTATTGACATCGTTCCTTTGTACAATAAGTTTAGAGCGGTTTCTTCTATACAAGTTATTCTAGAATTGTGTTTTCCAGTTTTGGCAATTATGGGTGTCCAATCTTTTTTCAATTCAGATAAAGATCTACAAAAGAAAGGTCTTTTGCAAACTGGCGGTTTGAGTTTAGGGATTTTGGTTATTTTGTTTTTTGCCAAAGGAATGTTTCATTTCTCAGGACCTAGCGATGCCTATTTTCTAGAAAGTTACGGGCCTGGTTTTGTAGATGCTTTGAAATCGGACAGAAAAACCTTGTTTAGTGCCGATTTGTTGCGTTCTGCTTTTTTTATCTTAGTAGTGTTTGGGGTTTTATGGCTGCATATTAAAAATTCGTTGGCTCAAAATAAAGCTTTAATTATAGTGGGATTACTCATGATTTTCGATTTGTTTTTTGTTGCCAAAAATTATGTTTCTGCCAAAGATTTTGTTTCGGGTAGGGAAGTAGAAGTTCCTTTTGAGGAATCGCCAGCTGATGCTCAAATTTTGCAAGACACCACTCAATACCGAGTTTTTGAAGTGGATGGGAATATGTCTAGTGCGCGAACTTCTTATTTTCATCATTCAATTGGGGGTTATAGTGCCGTGAAACCAAGAAGAATGCAGCAGCTTTTTGATTATCATATTGCCAAAAACAATATAGAAGTCTTGAATATGTTAAATGTCAAATATGTCATTCAAACCGATTCGACCGGAACGCCTATTCCTGCACAAAACCCAGACACCAACGGAAATGGATGGTTTGTCAAGAGTGTTAAATTAGTTCAATCTGCAGATGAAGAAATGAAAGCGTTGAATAAATTGGATACAAAAAATGTGGCGATTGTAAATTCGAAAGATTTTAATAATGGAAGTAAAACTTTTCAAAAAGATTCACTAGCTACAATTATTTTAGATTCTTATAAGCCAAACTATTTAAAATATACTTCTTCAAATTCAAAAGAAGGTTTCGCAGTTTTCTCTGAAATGTATTTTAAAAATGGATGGAAAGCCACGATTGACGGAAAAGAATCTAGGATTTTCAGAGTGAATTATGTTTTGCGAGGACTTCAAATTCCAGAAGGAAAACATATCATAGAATTTAAGTTTGAACCTGAAGTTATAAAAACAGGAAGTACCATCGCCTTAGTTAGTTTTGTTGGAATGCTATTGCTTTTGGGGGGTGGTGTTTATTTTGAAAGGAAAAAAGGATTTAAGATTGCAGAATAACGATTTCTGATTGTAGATTTTTAAAATGGGAAAAGCAAAATTACATCATGCACCGCCAGAAGAGATGGAGAAACGGTATATCGAAGAAATTAGACAAATGTCTTATCAAAAGAGGTATGAAAAAATGATTGCGATTATGGAACTTTCAAATTTGGTTAAAAATGCCAAAATTACCTTTAATGTTAATTCTAAGAAATGAACGAACAAATTATTCAAGTTTGGAAATATCTTTCAAAAAATAATGTTAATTATCTGACAATAGGTGGTTTGGCAGTTAATATTTATGGTTATGGGAGAAATACAGGAGATATTGATATTTATATAGAAGACTCTTTAAATAATCGTGAAAATTTAAGAAATGCTATCAAAGAATTAGGCATTGGTGATTTTGAAAATATTTTGACAATGCAATTTATTCCTGGTTGGACTGATATAAATTTGAATTTCAACATGAGATTAGATATAATGACTTCGATTAAGGGCTTAGAAAATAAATCGTTCGCAGAATTGCTTGAAAGAGCAACAGTTGCAGAAATAAATGATGTATCAGTTTATTTTATTGATTATGAAAATTTAATTGTGGCTAAAAAAGCTGCAAATCGTCCAAAAGATCAATTAGATATTGAAGAGTTAGAAAAAATAAATAAGAATTTATAACTCCATTTCACAAAACCTTAAATTGAAACAAAAAAAACTCCTCATCATTACTTATTACTGGCCACCAGCTGGTGGACCAGGAGTGCAGCGTTGGTTAAAGTTTGTGAAGTATTTACCCGATTTTGGCGTTCAACCAATTGTTTATATTCCAGAAAATCCAACCTATCCTATTGTTGACAATGAATTGATTAAAGAGGTTTCGGATAAAGCCATCATTCTGAAACAGAATATTTTTGAACCGTATCAATTGGCTTCGTTTTTATCAAAAAACAAAACCAAGGAAATGAATTCGGGGATTATTCCAAATCGTAAAAAGCAATCTTTTTTAGACAAAATATTTCTTTGGATTCGAGGTAATCTTTTTATTCCTGATGCACGTGTTTTTTGGGTAAAACCATCTGTGCAGTTTTTAGAAAAATACATTTTGGAAAATGAAATTAATACAATTGTTACTTCTGGACCACCGCATAGTTTACACCTTATTGGATTAGAATTAAAACAAAAATTGAAAGTGAAATGGTTTGCTGATTTCCGTGATCCATGGACAACTATCGGCTATCACAAATCCTTGAGATTGTCGAATTATGCAGCTAAAAAACATAAATTTTTAGAGCATCAAGTTTTAAATACTGCCGATACAATTATTGTTACTAGCAATTCCACCAAAACCGAGTTTAAAGCGATTACCAATAAACCAATAGCCGTAATTACTAACGGTTTTGATATTGAAAATGTAGAAAAACAAACGTTAGATTCTAAATTTTCTTTAGCGCATATTGGTTCTTTTCTTTCGGAAAGAAACCCAATAGTTTTATGGGAATGTCTGGTGGAGTTATTAGACGAAATCTCAGCATTTAAATCGCATTTGGAACTAAAATTAATAGGAGCTGTGAGTCAAGAAGTACTCGATTCGATTACGAAATTTGGTTTAAATCCGTATTTAAATAATTTGGGTTATGTTTCTCACAAAGAAGCGATTGAACATCAAAAAAAGTCTCAAGTTTTGTTGCTTATCGAAATCAATTCCGAAGACACCAAAAGCATCATTCCTGGAAAATTATTTGAATATATGGTTTCGGAAAGGCCCATAATTGGCATTGGTCCGCAAGGTTCAGATTTTGCCGAAATTATTACGAACACCAATACGGGTGTATTCTTTGATTATTATGAGAAAATAAAATTAAAAAGGGTACTTTTGGACTATTATAATCAGTTTTTGGAAGGAAAACTTCAGTCAAATGCAGTTGGTTTGCAACAGTATTCCAGAAAAAGTTTGACAGAAAAATTGGTTCAATTAATTCAATCTGAAATCTAAAGTGAGATTGCTTCGTGCCTCGCAATGACAATAAACAATGGGAATCGTACTCAATCAGTCTTTAAAAAATACTATCATAACTTATATTGGTTTTGCTATTGGAGGCATTAATACCATTTATTTTTATCCTGTTTTTTTAGGGGCAACTTATTATGCTTTGGCAAATTATATTCTATCGAGTGCCAATGTTATTATGCCATTATTTGCTATTGGAATGCAAAATACATTGGTCAAGTTTTACTCTCAATACGAAACAAATGAGGAGCGTTCACGGTTTTTATCTTTCACAGTATTGTTTCCATTGGTCATTATTATTCCTATGTTCTTGATTGGTTTTTTCTATTATGAGGAAATCGTTTTCTTTTTGTCTAGAAGAAATATAATTGTTAAAAAATACATTTGGCTGATTCCATTCATAGGATTATGCATGGCTTATTTCGAGATTTTTTATGCCTGGCTTCGTGTTCACATGCATTCTGTTTTCGGGAATTTTATCAAAGAAGTCGGCTTGCGATTGGTTTCATTTGTATTAATTGTATCTGTTTATTACGGTTGGATTACAGTTGAAGGATTTGTTTATGGTACTTCTTTTGTGTATTTGATTGCTTTGATTGTTACCATGTTTTATGCATTTCATATCCAAAAACCTGTTTTTCAATTTAGTATTCCTAAAAACACCAAAGATGTTTTAGTATATACTTTTTATATCATTTTGTCAGGTAGCGTGGCTAATTTGTTATTGGATGGCGATAAAATGATTTTAAATCAATATATGAATATTGAAAATATAGCCTATTATTCGGTAGCAACTTATATCGCCTTAGTGATTTCGGTTCCAAGTAGAGCGATGCATCAAATTGTGTATCCGATTACAGCCAAATTAATGCACGAAAACAAGCATGATGAAATGAATGTTTTGTATAAAAAAACGTCTATCAATCTTCAAATTGTGGGTGGTTTTGTAATGCTGTGTATTTTTGTCAACATCAACCAATTGTATGAATTAGTTCCTGATGAATACAAAGGAGGAATTCCGGTTGTTTTTATGATAGGATTATCCAAATATTTTGATTTGATTTTAGGTAATAATAACGCTATTATTTTCAATACTATATACTATCGTGCCGTACTGTTTTTGGGAGTGCTTTTGGTAGTTTTGACAGTGGCTTTAAATATGGTTTTTATTCCTATTTATGGAATTATGGGATCAGCATTTGCCACATTGTTGTCAATAACTTTATATAGCTTAGCTAAATTGCTTTTTGTAGTCAAGCGATTGGATTTGTATCCTTTTACAAACCAAACTATGTATTCTATTTACCTAACAACCGCCTTGTTTCTAGGGTTTTATTTTTGGGATTTCCCTTTTTATCCCATAATTGGGATTGCATTGAAGTCCATTTTGGTAACAATTGGCTATGTTTATTTGAACTACAAATTCGTAATTTCAACTGAAATCAATGAAGTTATTGATACAGTTTTAAGTAAATTGAAAATAGGAAAATAATACCTATTAATACAAACTTGGATATTTCGAAGGATTTACTTCATTCATCATACCATATACTTTTTCGAAGATATCCTCGGCAGAAGGTTTTGAAAAATAATCTCCATCAGAACCATAAGCGGGACGATGCGCTTTTGCAGTAAGGGTTTGCGGTTTGCTGTCAAGATATTGATATCCATCTTGTTTGTCGATAATTTGTTGTAAAACATAAGCCGAAGCACCACCAGGAACATCTTCATCTATAACCAACAACCGATTTGTCTTGGCAATACTTTTTACACAATCGTTATGAATATCGAATGGGAGCAGGGATTGAATATCGATAATTTCACAATCAATTCCAATTTCAGCCAATTCTTTAGCAGCTTGTTGCACTAATCGCAATGTAGAGCCATAAGAAATCAAAGTTATATCATTACCCGATTTGATGGTTTCAACGACTCCAATCGGTGTTTTGAATTCACCAAAATTCAACGGCATTTTTTCTTTGATACGATAACCGTTTAAACATTCAATAACCAAGGCCGGCTCGTCGCTTTCCATTAAAGTATTATAAAAACCAGCTGCTTTTGTCATGTTTCTAGGAACTAAAATATGAATCCCTCGTAAGGCGTTAATGATCATTCCCATCGGCGAACCCGAATGCCAAATTCCTTCTAAACGATGTCCGCGAGTTCTAATAATTAAAGGTGCTTTTTGTTTACCAACAGTTCTGTATTGCAAGGTGGCTAAATCATCACTCAAAATTTGAATAGCATAGAGCAAATAATCCAGATATTGTATTTCAGCAATTGGACGCAAACCTCTCAAAGCCATGCCAATTCCTTGACCAATAATGGTGGTTTCTCTAATTCCTACATCGGCAACTCGAAGTTCTCCGTATTTTTCTTGCAATCCTTCCAATCCTTGATTTACGTCTCCGATATTTCCAGCATCTTCACCAAAAATTAAAGATTCAGGATATTTAGTAAAAATAGCATCAAAATTATCTCTAATAATCATTCTGCCATCGGTATCTTCAACA
>CAMAWK010000087.1 GCA_945861915.1 Flavobacterium psychrophilum
ACCCCTCTTCCACGATCCGTCATATCCAATCCTGTAGAGTGAACTTCAGAACCTATTACCAAAATGTTTTTATACATTCCTGTTTTAATATATTGATCTGCTACTGAAATCGCATACACAAAACCCGAACATTGATTTCGAACATCTAAAGCTCCTATAGGCTTTAATCCTAAATCGCGTTGTACCAAGACACCTGGTCCAGGAAAATAATAATCGGGACTTAAGGTCGCAAAAACAATAAAATCTATCTCATCTTTACTGATACCTGAGCGTTCAATGGCAATTTTGGCAGCTTTGACTCCCATTGTGGTGGTGGTATCTTCGTGGCGAATAATATGTCTTCGTTCCTGAATACCCGTTCGCTCTTGAATCCACTCATCATTGGTGTCCATTATTTTAGACAAATCATCGTTGGTAACAACATTGTTAGGAACGTAAAATCCTAATCCCGTAATTTTTGAATGGTACATATTTATAGAGTTGGTTAAAGGTTAGTTATATTGATTAAAAAATGAAATCAAAACAATAATATTTCAAATTTAATTAAAAACAAATCAATTAAACCAATTACACTTCTACTATTCACTATTTTTTAGTTTACCAAAGGCAAAAAACTGAATTTTTTAGAGTAGTTCAACATTTGTTCAGCGAATGTTTTGGGTTGTTTGATTTCTATAGAAATAATTTCTCCTTTTGAATTGAGTTTAGGAATCAATACTGGATTTACAAAACCACTATACGGAGCGGAAACAAATTTTTTGTTTCTTTCTAAAACTTCCGCATGTAATTTTTGATCCACTTTCACACCATAATTTTCTACCAATGCTTTTCCTGATTCATAATCACCCTCCGATTTTATTCGTTGCACTTCTCTTAAAAGGTCACCAAATAACACATGTAGTTTCTCATAATCGGTGATATTAAAATAGGTTTTTCCGTCACGAGTAATTTTTTCAATTACATTCTCTGATTTTCCTTTTTCAAAAACCCAAGTACTTACCCATTGACGATTTCTCATGTGCGATTCTTCGACATTTGAACCTAACTCTAATCGAATTAATTGTGTCATTAATCCGTTTCTAATGTAACTATCATAGGATTCCATTCCCAGTTTTTTCCAATCATCAACGAATCCAAATTCTTGTAATTTAGGGTCATAAGCATAATAAAGTGCTACTAAGTCAGCCCTTCCCTCTTCAAGAGTTGAGGCATAACTTTTTAAAGTTTCTTTTGTAGTTCCAACTCCAGGATTAATTTGCCCCGAAGCATGACCCACTACTTCATGCAATGCGGTGTGCAATTTGTCGCCCACTTCACCGTATTTTATAGCTAATGCAATTTCTTCTTCGTCATGGGCAAATTCCTGTAATCTTCCTTTTGCTCCTGAATTGATATAAGAATCGTTTATATTTCCTAATGAAACCGATTTTGAACCATGGGCAGCTCGAATCCAATCAGCATTAGGAAGGTTTACTCCAACGGGAGTTGAAGGTGAAGAATCGCCCGATTCGCCAGCAACAATGACTGTTTTATAAGACACACCAACTACATTTTTCTTTTTATGCTCAGGAATAAGTGGAGAATTATCCTCAAACCATTGGGCGTTTTTTGAAATAATTTCCATTTTGGCAGACATTTCAAAATCTTTTATTTGAACAATATTTTCATACGCTCCTTTAGTTCCCAATGGATCACTATAGACTTCAACAAAACCATTGATGTAGTCGATATTCCCTTCTGTGGCCTGTAACCAAGCAATATTATATTCATCCCAAGTTTTTAAACTTCCAGTTTTGTAATAACTAATAAGTAAACCTATCGCATCGGCTTGTTTTTTGTTTTCGGCTACTGTTTTGGCTTTTTCTAACCAATAAATAATTTTATCAATTGCAGCTCCATACATTCCGCCACTTTTCCAAATTTTCTCTTCGAGTTCGCCTTTGCTGTTTCTAATTATTTTTGAATTTAACCCAAAAGAATAAGGTTTATTAGCATCAGGACTTGTCTTTTTTGCATAAAAATCATCCACTTCTTTAGCTGTGATTCCTTTATCATAAAAATTAATTGCAGAACCTTCTAGCAAGCCTTTTGACTCATCGAGATTTACTTTTTTCGCATCTTTATCATTAAAAATAACGTCTACTATTGCAGTTGAAAGATTGGTTTTGGTAGCTTTCAATAATTGATTGAAATATACTTTAGAAAATAGAGGACGTATTTTATCATTTGAATAATGATGATGAATTCCGTTAGAAAACCAAACTCTTTTTAGATAGATTTCAAAGTTTTTCCAATCATTTGATGTTTTATTTCCTTTGTAATTTTGATAAATAGTTTCTAATGCTTTTCTGATTCTTAAATTGTATTTATAATGCTGATCCCAAATAATATCTCGCCCAGAAGTACCCGCTTGTGTTAGATAATAAACTAATTTTTGCTCTTTTAAAGTTAAATTGTCCCAATTTGGTATTTGATATCTTAACACTTTTATATCTGCAAATTGTTCGACTACATACTCAAAAGAAGAGGATTCTTTTATTTTTTCATTCGATTTTGGATTGATTTGCGCATTACAAACCATTGATACAGCAAAAGCGATAAAAATTCCGATTTTATTTAATGTTTTCATTTTTAAAGACAATTATTGGTTTTTATTTATTTAACAAATATATGTTTATTTGGAATATTTATAACATTTTCACTTTGACAAATTTATAATTGCCATTTTAAAACTCATGCCAAATTTGTAATTTTAAATAGTAAAGATTGTGATATTAATAAAATTTCTAACTTTACAAAAAACAAAAAAAATGAGAATTTTAAAATATTTATTCCTTCTGCTATTGCTTAGCTTGGTTGCATTGACAATTTTTGTTGCAACTTTAAAAGGAGAATTTACAACAGAAAGAAGCAGAGTCATCAATTCACAAAAATCAACAGTTTTTAGTTATGTAAAAGATTCCAAAAATTGGAAAGAATGGAATTCATGGGCAGTTGAAGATTCGTTAATGGATATTAATTATTATCAAAATGGAGATTTATCTTGGAACGGCAAAGAATTTAATGGCGATATCGAAACCATGAAATGCATTCTAAATGATAGTATTTCTCAAGAAATGAATTTTAATGGTAATTCCTCTGTAGGAACAATGCGTTTCAAAGATACGTTGAAAGGAACTAAAATATCTTGGAAAACAACGGTAAAACTTGGTTTTTTGAATAAAATCCGAGCAACATTAAATGGAAATATTCAAAATGAAGTTATATTAATGTTGGAGAAAAGTTTAGCTAATTTAGATCGAAAATTAGATTATGAAATTAACACTTATACGGTTAAACTAAATGGGGTTTCCATTAGACCCGAATGTTTTTATCTTGAACAAACTTTTACGAGTGAATTTTCTAAAGTGAGAAAAAATTCAGAAATAGTTTTTAATAAAATCACTACTTTTTGCAAACAAAACAAAATTACGATTACAGGAAAGCCATTTTTAATATATAATACCTATGATATCGAGAAGGAATTGACTAAAATATCGATTTGTATTCCTATTAAACAAGAGATTTTCATCACAGAAGGAAGCGAAATTCTTTCGAAAAAATTAAGATCACTTCCAGTCATAAAAGTAACAATGACAGGTGATCATTCGCATATAAAGAAAGCATTAGACAAAGCAAACGCTTTTATTAGAGAAAAACGATACATAAAAAACACTGTTTACTCGCATTTTGAAGTTTTTGTTTCCGACAAATCAAAAACTAATAATCCATCGAAATGGATTACCGAAATTCAAATACCAGTTCATCCAAAAGGAATTGCAGGTTTGCAAAATACACCACAAGAAACGGCAAAAGATAGTATCACTGAAGAGCCTAAAATAGAAGAAGAAATGAATCCTGAACTAAATTAATCTGCCCAGATTAAACCATATCAAATTATTGAACTCTAATAGAAGTAAATAGTTAATCTTGCAAGAAGAAGCAGCATTTATTTTAGAATTATTAAATCCAAAAACGCAAAATCAGGCGTTTCAAAAACTCTTGATGCAATATCAAAAACCGCTTTACAATCACATTCGTACTATTGTAATAAGTCATGATGATGCAGATGATGTTTTGCAAAATACGTTTATTAAAGTGTTTCAATATTTAAAAACGTTTAAAGGCGAAAGCAAACTATTTTCTTGGATGTACCGAATTGCAACAAACGAAGCGCTGACTTTTTTAAAACAAAAAGGGAGATTAAATAATATTTCTTCGGAAACAATTCAAAATAAAGCAATTGAAAATCTAAAATCGGATGTTTATTTTGATGGAGATGAAATTCAAATTAAGCTGCAAAAAGCCATTCTGCAATTGCCCGAAAAACAACAATTAGTCTTTAAAATGAAATACTTTCAAGAATTAAAATACGAAGAAATATCAGAAATTTTAGGAACTTCGGTAGGTGCTTTAAAAGCATCTTATCATCATGCCATAAAAAAAATAGAATCATTTGTTATAAAAGATTAAACCTTAGATTAATAATCTAGTCTAAAAAACACTTATGAAAACATTAAAATTAGAAAACAAGCCAAAAATAGAAACAGGATTTATAACTCCTGAAAACTATTTTAAAAATTTCTCTTCAAAAATACTGCTGGAAATAAATCAAGAAAAAAAACCAAAAATAATTCCATTCTATACAAAAAGAAAAATTTGGATTTATGCAGTTGCGGCAGTATTTGTAGTAGGATTAATGATTCCTTTATATACTTATTTAGAAAATCCAATGTCAAAAATAGACGATAAATCATTAGAAAATTACATTGTTTATTCTTCATCAATATCCGAAGATGATTATACTTATTTACTTGATGATGAAGATATTAAAAAAATAGATATAGAAATAAATGTCGAAGACAAAACAATTGAAAACGAACTAACCAATAATGCCGATTTAGAACAATACTTTTTAAACTAAAATACCATGAAAAAAAATAACTTAACTCTATTATTACTATTCTTATTTTCAATTATTTCGTATGCTCAACCAAGAATTAAAGAAAAAAGAGAGCAAATAAAAGCGCTTAAAGTAGCTTTTATCACAAATGAATTATCACTAACTTCAGAAGAAGCTGCCGCTTTTTGGCCTCTTTACAACGCTTACGATAATAAACAAATGGAAATAAGACATAAAAAAATTAAATCTTTTATGGATAAAATGGATAGAGATGGAATCGATACTATGTCCGAAAAAGAAGCGGCACTAGTTTTGGCGCAATCCGAAAGTATTGATGAGGAAGTTTTTTTGAATCGAAAAAAATTCATCAACAGCCTTAAAGGAGTACTTCCGTCTGTAAAAATCATCAAACTAAAAAGATCTGAAGACGATTTCAACAAAAAACTATTACAACAGTATCGCGAAAAAGGACCTAGAAATTAATATTTTTAAGTGGCGAATTTATTCTAAACAAAATCAATCTGTTTCTTCGTTAATAAAAAACTCCTTCCTTATTGGGCGATAGTAAATAATGATGATTTAGATTCGCAAATACAGTTATTATCCTTTACTTTTGTGGCGTTAATTTTTATACTAAAAACGCTATGTCTGATACAATCGAAAAAATAAAATGCTTAATTATAGGTTCAGGTCCTGCTGGTTATACTGCTGGAATATACGCTGCTAGAGCTAACATGAATCCTGTTTTATATCAAGGAATGCAACCCGGCGGACAATTAACTACTACCAATGAAGTAGAAAATTTTCCAGGCTATGTTGATGGTGTAACTGGGCCAGAAATGATGATACAGCTTCAACAACAATCACAGCGATTTGGCACTGATGTTCGTGATGGCTGGGCAACAAAAGTAGATTTCAGCGGAGACATTCACAAAGTTTGGATTAATGATAGTATTGAATTACACTGCGATACAGTCATCATTTCTACTGGTGCTACTGCTAAATATTTAGGATTACCCTCTGAGCAACATTATTTAAAAATGGGTGGTGGAGTTTCTGCTTGTGCTGTTTGTGATGGATTTTTCTACAGAAATCAAGAGGTTGTTATTGTTGGTGCTGGAGATTCAGCTTGTGAAGAAGCACATTATTTGTCAAAACTTTGTAAAAAAGTAACTATGTTGGTTCGAAGTGAAAAATTTCGAGCTTCAAAAATCATGGAAGAACGTGTTCGAAAAACCGAAAACATAACTATTCTAATGAATCATGATACCGTTGAGATTTTGGGAGACGATCAAGTAGTTACAGCTATAAAAGTGAAAAATAAAACTACTGGAGAGATTTTCGACATTGAAGCAACTGGCTTTTTTGTTGCTATTGGACACAAACCAAACACAGACATTTTTAAAGAATTCCTTACTTTGGATGAAACTGGTTATATTATCAATGAGCCTGGCACTTCAAAAACAAATATTAAAGGTGTTTTTGTAGCTGGAGATGCTGCAGACCATGTGTATCGTCAAGCCATTACTGCAGCGGGAACAGGATGTATGGCTGCTTTAGATGCAGAAAGATATTTGGCTGCTTTATAAGATTTTAAAATATTTTATTAAATAAATAAAGCCTGAAATTTAATTAATTTCAGGCTTTATTCTATTCTACGATAACCTAACTCAGCTCCACCACTCACAGGCATAATATTTCCCGTAATAAACTTAGCTTTTTCAGAAACCAAAAAAACGCAAGCATCAGCTATTACATCGCCCTCGGGGCAATATCCGAGAATATGAATGTCGTCTAAATACTTTTCGATTTGGGCAGGATCTCTTTGTGCTTTTCCCCATTCTCGAAGCATGGGTGTCCAAACGCCAGCTGGTGCCACAGCGTTTACTCGTATTTTGTATTTAGCATAATCAATCGCCATTGATTTTGTCAAGGCGTTCAAAGCTCCTTTTGTAGCTGAGTAAGCAGCGTGGTTCTCCTGACCAATTTCTCCCACTAAACTACTTGTATTCAAAATACACCCCTGCGATTTTTTGAGCGATTCTAAACCAAATTTTGTTGTGTAATAAATAGATTTAAGATTAATATTAAATAATTTATCCCAATCCGTTTCTACTGTTTCATGCAAGGGTTTCGCAGGATGGGCAATTCCGGCATTGTTATGAATTACATCTATCTTTCCGTAGGTTTTTATAGTAAATTTGATAGCCAATTCAACATCGGAACTATTCGAAACATCTCCCAAAAAAGTACTATGTCCTTCGCCTAAAATTGCCATCGATTCGGTTAACGAGATAGCATCATTTGCCATTATAACCAATTTAGCTCCTTCTTCGGTATATTTTTTGGCACATTCCAATCCTATTCCCATTGATCCTCCAGTGAGAAAAATGATTTTATCAGCTAATAATTTCATAATTGAAATGTTCTTTAATTGGTATGAAAAATTTCTTCCATATTCGTCCAAGTCTGTTTTTTACTTGCTGCTTCTGGCAACGGAATTTGTGTTGGATCTGTTTCTTTCCACCATTTTTGGGTAGTTGGATCGGATGCCATAAGTTTCATGTCTTTATCAAAATCAGTTCCTACATATTCAAAATAACTAAACAAAAAATACTTACCTTCAATTTTTTGAATGTAAATAGAATAGTTTTGAATATTGCATTCCTTAATTTTTTTCAGAACGGCAGGCCAAGCATTGGCATGCAATTTTTTGTAATACTCAATTTGGTCTGGTTTAAGACCCGTAACCATCCCAAATCTTTTTGGTGCTGAAACTTCAACTACTTTTTCAGTTTCTTTTGTTTTATTTTCTTCTTTACAAGACCCTAAAGTCAGCAGTGAGAGTGCAATTAGTATACAATTTGTTTTCATATTTTTTTATTAGGGTTAAATAATTTATCTAAAAATCCAAAACAAAACAGCCATTAAGGCTAATAAAATTAAGGATAATGTTTTATAGTTTCCTAAACCTGACCAACCTTTGCTTTGCAAGGGCTCTTTAAATGATTTCCAATATAATTTTTCACTTTCGGAGGTATGTTGTACAGGATACAAATAAGAAAAACCGACTTGCATTACCAAACAAGCCAAAAAAAGATAAAAAGCCATCATCATAAAAGGAATCTGAGCCATTTGGGTATCAACATAAAATTTATTAGTTGCAAATACAATTGCTCCCAATGCTGACCCAATCCAAAGTGTAAGTTTGGATGATTGAGCCGAAGCTTTTTTCCAAAATACTCCCAAGAGAAACACACAAGTTATAGGAGGAGCAATATGAGCAATGATGTCATTCAAACCATTAAAGATACTTTCATATCGGTTAAGTAAAGGCAGTAAAGCTAATGAAAACACGAGCGCAACTCCAGCCGAAATTTTACCTACATAAACCAGTTTGTCATCTTTTGTTTCGGGATAGTAGCGTTTGTAAATATCATAACCCACCATAGTTGAAATAGAATTTAACGCTCCAGAAATTTGGCTCATTAATCCAGATAATAAAGCCGCTACTAAAACTCCGACTAATCCTGTTGGTAATAGCTGCGTAATCATTAATGTATAAATTCCTTTGCTATTCACAATCTCTTTTCCAGCAGCGTCAATGGATGTTATTGCACTAATATCTAACTTTCCCGATTGTGCCAATGTATACGCAAACAATCCCGGAAGAATAAAAATAAAAACGGGTAATATTTTAATAAATCCACAAAATAAAGGACCAAGTCGAGCGTGATTCTCGTCTTTGGCTCCCAAAACGCGTTGCACGATGGTTTGGTCTGCACACCAATACCATATTCCAAGTACAGGATAACCTAAAAGAATCGCGTACCAAGGCATGCCGCTCGGGTCGCCATGAGGTCGAAGCATTGACAATTTATCCATTTGATTATTGTTTTGCAAAACATCCACCATTGGTTCCCAACCACCCATTTTAAAATAAGCCGCACAACTAATAACCGTTGCTCCTATAATTAATACAACCGTCTGAATTGATTCCGTAACAACCACTGCTTTCAACCCACCAACGATGGTATAAATGGCTGTTATCACAGAAATTACAATAACACTCATGTACATATCAACATCGAAAAGCGTTTTTAAAACGATACCGCCTGCCAACATTGAAAAAGCAATATGGATAATGATAGCCGATAGTATCGAAACTAGTACCAACCAATCTCGACTAGAACGATCGTAGCGCTTTTCGAGGAAATCAGGTAAGGTTGCCACACCTGATTTTATATAAAAAGGAGCAAAAAATAAGGCTAACAATATCAATGTAAAAGCCGCCATCCACTCAAAATTACCATTGAGCAAACCCGAATCAAAACCACTTTGGGCTAAACTTACCAAGTGAACGGTAGAGATATTGGTGGCGAATAATGCCAAACCAATCGC
>CAMAWK010000088.1 GCA_945861915.1 Flavobacterium psychrophilum
TTTTTTTTTATTTTTATAAAAAATTTATAAATAAATATGAAAACTCTATCTAAATTTAAAATCATTTTTGCTTTTATTGCATTTGCAAGTTTAACATTTTCTTGTGAAGATGAAGCAACAGAATTAAATACATCTCTTAATGATGTAGACTTAACTACAATTGGGATAATAAAAGGAAATCCAATATACAGCGAACTAGTGAGAGCAATTGAACTAGCTGAATTAACAGAAACGCTTAAAAGCAAAGAACCATATACACTGTTTGCTCCTAATAATGCTGCTTTTAGAGATTTTTTAAAAACAACCCCCTATAAAACTCTCGATGAAGTTCCTAAAGATGCGTTAAAACAAATTGTACTTTACCATGTACTGAAAGATCAAGTTTTAGCCAAAGAATTTACAACAGGTTCTTTCGAAACTTTGGCTACAGATTCAAGTTCTGAAGGTAGCAATTTAAGCATAAATGTAAACACAGCTTCAGGCGTTGTTATAAATACTGTTTCAAAAGTAATTTTTGCTGATTTCAAGGCTCCAAATGGAGTAGTACACATTGTAGATAAAGTGATTACTATACCAACCGCCATGTAACACACACCAAATTTTCGAGTGATTAGAATTGAAGTTGTCTACAGAATCATAATAAAAGCGAGAAGAAATTCTCTCTTTTTTGTTGCTTTATGCTAATTACTTAACTCAAGCTATTTCAACTTTTAATGACAAACTTTCTTCAATTGCATCCCAAAGTCCGATACGTTTTTCTAATGCTAAAACAGAAATTTTTTCTACTTCGCTCCATTTTTTAGAGTCATTACCACACAATTCTGTAATCATTCCCATTGCCATTGGTCCGTGTTCTTCAGAGTCCAATTCAATGTGTCTTTCAAAATAATAAATTAGTTTTTTCAAATCAATTTCTGGGAAATTAGCCTGAAAATTTCTCAAAATTGCTGTGAACATACTCGGAATCAAATCTTCTCTTCCAAAAGTGAAAGCGGCTGCAATTTCATGAGCTTTCCCTTCTTCAATTACACTAAAAGTAAAATCTAAAAAAGCCTTAATATTAGAGTGTAAATTACTTGTTTTGATAGCTATAAAAATATTTTTTACCGAACTCAAATTAGCTAAAAAATCTTCTACTCTAGCTGTGTTTGCTCCGCAATCTTGCATCGCTTCTAAGTACATTTCAAAATGACTTTGACGACGACCATCTAAAGTCAAATCACTTTCTTCGGCTACGACAATCTCATTTATTAAATACCTAGTTTGTGTATTGGAAGTAGGAAACCATGGAGTTGTTGTGCAGGTTAATTTGGATTGCAACGCTTTTAGTAATGACATAAAATCCCAAACGGCATAAATATGATTTTCTAAAAAACAATGCAAATCTTCAATAGTTTGCACTTTTTCATACAACGAATGTTCTAATAAGTCTTGTTTTAGATCAGCAATGCTGATGTTTACAGTATCAATATTCATATTTATTTTTTTGTAAAAATAAAAAAGTAAACAGTTATAAAACTGTTTCCCAATCGATTTTATGAATACTTTAATAACTGTTTGCTTTATTTAAAAGCCGAAATTCCAGTGATATCCATTCCTGTAATCAACAAATGAATATCGTGAGTGCCTTCGTAGGTAATCACCGATTCTAGATTCATCATATGTCGCATAATAGAGTATTCTCCTGAAATCCCCATTCCGCCTAGTATTTGTCTAGCTTCACGAGCAATGGTGATTGCCATATTTACATTGTTTCGCTTCGCCATAGAAATTTGCCCAGTGGTGGCTTTACCTTCATTTCTTAATACGCCCAAACGCCAAGTTAACAGTTGAGCTTTTGTAATTTCGGTAATCATTTCGGCTAATTTTTTTTGTTGCAATTGAGTTCCGGCTATCGGTTTGTCAAATTGAATTCTCTCTTTAGCATACCGCAAAGCCGTGTCAAAACAATCCATTGCAGCTCCAATGGCTCCCCAAGCGATTCCGTATCGAGCAGAATCTAAACAACCTAGTGGCGCACTTAATCCCGATTTATTAGGTAGTATATTTTCTTTAGGAACTTTGACATTATCAAAAATCAATTCGCCAGTTGCCGATGCACGAAGCGACCATTTATTGTGTGTTTCTGGTGTCGAAAAACCCTTCATTCCTCGTTCTACAAGTAAACCATGTATTCTTCCTGATTCGTCTTTTGCCCAAACTACTGCAATATCAGCAAAAGGCGCATTCGATATCCACATTTTAGCACCATTCAACAAATAATAATCACCACAATCCTTAAAGTTCGTAATCATACTGCCCGGGTCGGAACCATAATTGGGTTCGGTTAAACCAAAACATCCGATTAATTCTCCCGAAGCCAGTTTGGGTAAATATTTTTGTCGCTGTTCTTCGTTTCCGTATTTCCAAATCGGATACATAACCAATGACGATTGTACCGAAGCCGTAGAACGAACGCCCGAATCACCCCGTTCGATTTCTTGCATAATCAAACCATAGGAAATTTGGTCTAACCCTGCTCCACCATATTCTTGTGGAATATACGGTCCAAAAGCCCCAATCCCAGCCAACCCTTTAACAATTTGTTTGGGAAATTCAGCTCGTTGGGCATAATCCTCTATTATGGGCGAGACTTCGCGTTTGACCCATTCACGTGCAGAATCCCGAACCAATTTATGTTCGTCTGTCAATAAATCGTCTAGTTGGTAATAATCAGGTGCTTGAAATAAGTCTGGTTTCATAATTTTGAGATTGAAGGTCTAACAAAGCTACGGAAAGAATATAACAAACCAATTTCTTATAGATTTGTTTTTAGTATTTAAGCTAATAATTAAAAAGTCAAAATTACATCTTCAAATAAAAATCCTTTGTCAAAGCGATATATTCCGGAGTATAAATATGTCGGGCGTTTTCGATGATTAATTCATCAATAGGGAAATCAGTAATTGAATTTCGGCTAAAAGCCATTAAACTGCGCTTGGTTTCGGAGGTGGGAGTTCCTTTTACGCGGGTAATTTTTAGTGGGAATAGCTCCTGTGTTGCTGCAAGAGCCAAGAAGGTTGATTCTTCTTTGAATGGAATGATAACGGAGAAAATTCCGTTTTTGGAAAGTAATAAAGCGGTAGCTTCAATCAAATCTTCAAACGGCATTGCTTCTTGAAAACGGGCCAAATCGCGTTGCTCGTTATTAGTTTTGTAATCTTCGCTATAAAAAGGAGGATTCGAGACAATTAAATCATACTCGTCTTCGGGTTCTTCTATAAACTCGTCTAAACCTGCGTGAAAACAAAACAAACGGTCATTCCAAGGGGAATTTTCAAAATTGTATGTGGCTTGTTCGTAGGCATCTTCGTCAATTTCTAGAGCATCGATTTGTTCAGCAGCACTTCTTTGCGCTAACATTAAGGCAATAATTCCAGTTCCTGTTCCAATATCTAAAACACTAAAAGGATTATTTTCGATTGGAGTCCAAGCACCCAACAAAACCCCATCGGTTCCAATTTTCATTGCCGTTCGGTCTTGTTCAACTGAAAATTGTTTGAATTGAAACATAGTTAAAAATTAAATTCCAATATTTTAAATTCCAAATTCCAATGGAAGCAAGGATTTACGAGGACGTTTTGTTAATTATAGAAGATACTATTTTTCGTAACTCTTCAACTTCAATTAATAATGAATCGGAATAATGAGACAATTCTGGATTTAAATCATGCAGTAGTCGCAACCAATATTTTGACTCTTTGGCTTCTTTTCGAGATATTTTCAATCGAAATATAAAATCTTTATCCCCAAGTTTTTCATTTGCTTCAATATAATTAGCCCCAACAGACCCTGAAGATCTAACTAATTGCTTCCCGTCTTCAATATTTGAGGTTGTTTTAGGTAAAATTCTGATGTAAATTCTACAACTTTTAGCAAACAAAAAAGTTCTTTCTTCTAAATTGTATGGTTTTTCCATAAAGAGGTAAATTTCAAAAAATAAAATCCAAATTCCAAAATTGACTGTTAAATAAATTTTGGTTTTCAAATTTAGATTATAATATTGAATTTTCAGTTGAGTTTTAGAAATTGGAATTTCTATTTATTTTGGAATTTGGAATTTCAGTATTGGAATTTCCCCCTAAAGGTACATCTCAATCAGTCCTTCTGGTAAATCCATGATGACTTTTTTGTTTTCGCGATCAATTTTTAATAGGAAATGATCAATCATCGGGATTAAAATTTCTTTTTCGTCTTGAAGAACTTCGAAAAGAGGCTGAGCTGTAGAATCATTAATCGATTGAATTTTTCCAACAATACCCACTCTTTTGTCCTCCACTTCAAAACCTATTACTTCGTGGTAATAAAACTTATTGCCTGTAAGTTTAGGCAACATTTGTAAAGGAAGGTATAAATCGTTTCCGAGTAAAGCATCGGCTTCTTCCTCTGTTTTTACATCCTCGAAACGAATTCGAAGAAAATCGTTTTTGTGCAACGAACTGCTTTCAATAAAAAATGGAACCAAATGTTTGTTGCATTCAACAAACACTGATTCCATATTTTCGTATAACTCGGGTTCGTCTGTATCTAAATACGCTAGGACTTCCCCTTTGAAACTAAATTTTTTTGCGATTTTACCTAAATAGAAACAATCTTCTTTACGCATCGTCGCCAGAAAATTATGCTTCTGTAGTTTCGTTATTTTCTGTAGCTGGAGCTTCTTCAGCTTCTGCAACAGGAGCCTCTTCTGCTACAACTTCAGCAACTGGAGTTTCTTCTACTGCAACCTCAGCAACAGTCTCAACTTCAGGTGCCGTTTCAATAGCTACTGCTTCTTCTACTACCGCTTCCACTTCTGGAGTAGCTTCTGCCTCAACAACCTCTGATTCTTCAGCAACAACTTCCGCTTCTTCTTCTAAAACAGGATTTGCAGCTGCGATTGCGTCTGCTTCTGCTTGTGCAGCATCTGCTAAACGTTTTGCATTCACTGCTTGTTCTGCTTTAAAAGCTTTGGCTTTAGCATCTGCTTGTGCTTTTGATAAACCTTCTTTTTTTGCATCTACTTTACCTGCTTTTGCCTCTAACCAAGCTGCTAATTTAGCATCTGCTTGTTCTTGAGTTAAAGCTCCTTTGCGAATTCCTCCATCAAGGTGGTGTTTCAACAAAGCTCCTTTGTAAGAAAGGATTGCTTTTGCAGTATCCGTAGGTTGAGCACCATTGTGCAACCATTTTACGGCACTATCCAAATCTAATTCGATAGTTGCAGGATTGGTGTTTGGATTGTAAGTACCTATTTTTTCAAGGTATTTACCATCTCTTTTTGAGCGAGCATCTGCTGCTACAACCCAGTAAAACGGTTTTTGTTTTTTACCGTGTCTTTGTAATCTAATTTTTACTGACATAATCTAATGATTAAATTTTGAGGTACTCGACCTCGATTAATTAAGGGCGCAAATATACATTTTTTATTTAAAAACACGAACTCTTTTTTATTTAAAAATATATGACAATTTACAATAATGATTTTTTATTCCGTTATTAATTATTTAGTCAAAATACTATACTTTTGTTTAGTCAAATTCCCAAATTATGAAAAAAAAGTGTATCGGTTTTTTGTTTCTCATTGCATTGGTTTCCTGTCAAGAAGATATTAAATTCAACAATCCTTCTTTTCAAGGAGTGAAAGACAATGTGTTTTGGAGAGCTATTAGCTACAACGCCACTCGATCTACTTCTGGAGTATTAACTATTGAAGCATATACCCGAAACGAAGTGGTAACTTTAAGAACTAGCGCTTCGACAGTTGGTATTTATCAATTAGGCACTAGTACCTCGAATACGGCTTCTTATAAAATAACTAATAAAACAGCTTCAACCCTATTTTCAACGGGTAGTGATTTTGGAGATGGCGAAATTGAGATTACAAATTATGATGCTGTGAACAAAACCGTTACAGGAACTTTTAAATGTAATGTTGAAAATGTAGACAATGACCCTTTGTTTGGTCCTTCTATAAACTTTCAATATGGTAATTTTTATCAAATTCCTATAAATTAATTCGTTTTCAAACAATCACTAAGTAGTTGTAAAACATCGAAAAGCTTATACCCTTTATACTTTTATAAAAATATAAAAACATAAATAAGCTAATACATAGTAGATTAGAAAAATAAGAGTACATTTGCCATTATTATTATAAATAAGTACATATGAATATTTTTGTTGGAAGCCTTCCGTTCAGTATTGAGGAAGCAGATTTAAGAGAGTCTTTCGAGGCTTATGGAGCAGTTGATTCTGTGAAAATTATTACTGATAAATTTACTGGAAGAAGTAAAGGATTTGGTTTTGTTGAAATGCCAAGCGATGACGAGGCTCAAAAAGCAATTGATGAGTTAAACGGAGCGACTGTTCAAGGTCGTGCTATTGTGGTGAATAAGTCTGAGCCAAAACCAGAAGGCGAAAGAAGAAGTTTTAATAACAACCGTGGTGGAGAATCACGCGGAGGTTATGGAGGAAGCCGTGGCGGAGATAACCGTGGTGGTGGAAACAGAGGAGGATATTAATATTTTTCTTTTAACATAAAAAAAGCTGTCAATGAAAATTGACAGCTTTTTTGTTTTGTTTTAGATGTGCAAAGACGTTGCATTGCAACGTCTCTACCTGAATTATTTTATAAATTCGCCACCAACCAATCGCCTACTTCACTGGTTGAATATTTTTTGGCGTCTTTTCCAGCTAAATCTTCAGTAACTATTCCTTGTTCTAACGATTTATTTACAACGGCTCTAATCGCTTCGGCTTCTTCTTTTAAACCAAAAGCATCTTCAAACATCATCGCTGCCGATAAAATAGTGGCTAATGGATTGGCAATATTCAATCCTGTTGCTTGAGGATACGATCCGTGAATAGGTTCGTACAATGAAGTATGCTCTCCAACAGATGCTGAAGGCATTAGTCCCATAGAACCTGAAATTACCGATGCTTCGTCTGTTAAAATATCTCCAAATAAATTTTCTGTGATTAAAACGTCATACGAATTAGGCCATTGTACCAAACGCATCGCCACTGCATCTACAAATTCGTAAGACACAGTTACTTCTGGATAGTCTTTTTCCATTGCTTGAACGGTTTCTCTCCACAAACGAGACGTTTCCAAAACGTTGGCTTTATCTACACAACACAATCTTTTAGAACGTGTCATGGCTAGTTCAAATCCTTTTTTTGCCAAACGTTGTACCTCGGCACGAGTGTAAACGCAGTTATCAAAAGCGGTTTCTCCACCATCTTTTCTTCCTTTTTCACCAAAATAAATTCCCCCTGTCAATTCTCTTAAGAAAATCAAATCGGTTCCTTCTATTCTTTCTCTTTTTAAAGGAGAATTATCAATTAATGACGGAAAAGTAAAGGTCGGACGCACATTGGCAAACAAACCTAATTTTTTACGCATTAACAACAATCCTTGCTCTGGACGAACAGGCGCTGAAGGATCGTTATCGTATTTTGGATGACCAATAGCTCCAAACAAAACGGCATCGGCTTTCATACAAATTTCGTGTGTTTCGTCTGGATAAGGAACACCAACAGCATCAATGGCGCAAGCTCCCGTCAATGCGGGCGTCCAAGTGATTTCGTGATTGAATTTTTTGGCAATAGCATCCGAAACTTTTACAGCTTCGTTTACAACTTCTGGTCCGATTCCGTCTCCGGCTAATAGGGCAATAGTATATTTCATTATTAATTATTTTATTTAAAGATTGAAGTATTTAAAAATTTAAAGATTGGAATATTAATTTTTCAATCTTTAAATTATTTCATTTTTTAATTAGTTACCACATTCAACATCTTTTGCGTAGCAATAATCGCCGCAACCGTTTGATCGGAATCCAATCCTCTGGTTTTAAATTCTTTTCCGTTATTGGTCCAAGTAATAATAGTTTCGCACAACGCGTCAGAGCTACTTCCTGGTGGGATTCTCACGGCATAATCTATCAATTTTGGCAAGGCCATTTTTTTGGTTTTATAAATTTTAGAAAGTGCGTTCATAAAAGCATCAAACTGTCCATCGCCTTGTGCGTGTTCTTCTATAATTTCGTTATCAATTTTTAGGCAAATCGTGGTCGAAGGACGCATCCCTTTGGCATGCGATAACAAATAGGATTCGACTGTAATTTTCTCTTCGTATGTTTGTCTGTCCAAAACATCCGAAATGATATAAGGCAAATCTTCTTTGGTAACAGTTTCTTTTTTGTCGCCCAACTCAATGATTCTTTGAGTAACTAATTTTAAATCTTCTTGATTGAGTTGCAAACCCAATTCTTGAAGATTTTTTTCGATATTCGCCTTCCCAGATGTTTTTCCTAAAGCATATTTTCGTTTTCTACCAAAACGCTCTGGCAATAAATCATTAAAATAGAGATTGTTTTTATTGTCGCCATCGGCATGAATTCCTGCAGTTTGAGTAAAAACATTGTCTCCCACAATAGGCTTATTGGCTGGTATTCTGTAGCCCGTAAAAGTCTCGACCAGTTTACTAACTGTATAAAGCGAAGACTCTTTTACATTAATTTTTATCTCAGGCAAAAAATCATTGATAACCGCCACTGTGCTTTCTAGTGGTGCGTTTCCTGCTCGTTCGCCCATTCCGTTTACGGTTACGTGCAAACCGTTGATACCCGCTTTCAGAGCTTCCATCACATTGGCAACACTCAAGTCGTAATCGTTGTGTGCATGAAAATCAAAATGGATATTCGGGTATTTTGAGGTGATTTTTGAAACAAATTCAAATGTATCAGAAGGAATTAAAACCCCCAAAGTATCGGGCAACAAAACCCTTTTTATGGGTTGCTGGGTTATAAAATCTAAATATTGAAAAACATATTCGGGAGAATTTCGCATTCCGTTGCTCCAGTCTTCGAGATAAACATTGGTTTCGATTCCGTTTTCTTTTGCCAAAACAATAGTTTCAGCAATTTCAGCAAAATGTTGTTCGGGTGTTTTTTTTAATTGATGAGTTAAATGATTGAGCGAACCTTTAGTCAATAAATTCTGGACTTTGGCTCCTGCTTTTTTCATCCATTCAATTGAAAGGCCTTTATCAACAAACGTTAAAACTTCAATTTTAGAAGTATAACCTTTTTCTAAAGCCCAAGACATTATGCCTTGAACGCCCTGAAATTCGCCCTCGCTTACTCGTGCCGAAGCAATTTCTATTCGGTCAACGTGCAGTTCCTCCAACAATAATTGTGCAATCGTCAGTTTTTCTGCAGCAGAAAAAGATACTCCTGAGGTTTGTTCACCATCACG
>CAMAWK010000089.1 GCA_945861915.1 Flavobacterium psychrophilum
CAGTACTTTCCAACAATTTTAGTAAACCATCGGGTGGATATAAAATCTCGAAAAAGCAATACTGATTATGTCATTCGATTGCGGTGTTCCTTAGCTTCGAGTTGGTATTTGTTATTCTTATTTTTCCCTATTGCTTCGATTCCAAGAAAAATGGGGTATTCTATTTGGATGCAGCTCCAAAAAGTAGGTAAAGGCGATTTCAAAGTGTTACAAGCAATAATCTTAGCCTTGCTAGATTTGGTTTTGGCAATTCCTAAAATTATCAAAAACAGCAATCGCTTCTCGCAAAAAGAATATGTTGACTACAATAGACTTCCCGAAACTAAGATTTATTGGAAGATTGAAAATTAATATCTATTGATAAAAATCGTGCAAATTGAAAATTATATTTTCAATTTGCACGATTTTAAATTAAAATGTATTTAATACATTGTTTTTCAATATATTAAATTTTATTTTTCATTTCAATTTTTCTTTTAAAATGGAAATGTTTATAAAAATTATAGTTAAAAATGACTTTTTTATAAGTATTTTTTATAATTTTACTGCAAATTGAAAATTGTATTTACAATATGCACGTTTTTGTAGAAAGAAAGATAGAAAATACTGTTCGTCAGTATCTTAAAATATTTCCGGTTGTTGCGGTTTTGGGGCCACGACAATGCGGAAAATCAACTTTGGTCAAATCGTTGGCGACTCATTGGGGCGATTCAGTCTATCTTGACTTACAGAATGATATGGATTTGGGGAAACTAGATCAGCCTACTTATTTTTTTGAATCCAATCAAGATAAAATAATATGTTTAGACGAAATTCAGTTAGTTCCACAATTGTTCTCGGTTTTACGAAGCGTGGTCGATAATAATCGTCAGAACGGGAAATACATTTTGTTAGGTTGCGCCTCAAGAGATTTAATTCAGCAAACATCCGAGAGTTTAGCCGGTCGAATAGGAATGGTCTATTTGTCGCCTTTTACAGTCAATGAACTTAATAATTTAGATGGTTTTAGTTTAAATACATTTTGGTTAAGAGGTGGTTTTCCTGATAGTTATTTAGCCCAGAACGATGATTTTAGTAAAATATGGCGAGATAATTTTGTGAAAACATTCGTCGAAAGAGACATTCCGCAACTGGGTTTTCAAATTCCCGCTTTGCAACTCAAACGACTCTTAATGATGTGTGCGCACAACCAAGGACAAGTAGTAAATTATTCCAAACTAGGCGAGTCTTTGGGTTTAACACACCCAACAATCAAGCGTTATGTCGATTTGTTAGAGCAAACTTTTATTGTGAGAACACTTCAACCTTTTGAAGTAAATGTAAAGAAACGCTTGGTCAAATCGCCCAAAGTATTTGTTCGGGATTCAGGATTACTACATCAATTATTGGCTATTTCAGATTATAATTCGCTGTTAGGACATCCTGTATTTGGTTCTTCTTGGGAAGGTGTTGTGGTGGAAAACGTAATTGTAAATTATCCAGATTGGGATTATTATTTCTATAGAACCGCCACAGGCGATGAACTCGATTTGATATTAACTAAAGGAAATCAACGAATTGCTATTGAGTGCAAAGCTTCGACAGCACCCAAATTGACCAAAGGTTTTTATCGTGCTTTGGATGTTATCAAACCACAACAAACCTTTGTAATCATACCTACGCAAGTTTCGTATAGTGTGGCACCGAATATAACTGTCTGCGGATTATCGGAGTTTTTAGAGAGTAAGTTGTAAATTTTAAAAAACAAAAAATGAAAAATACAGTACCTTATATCATTGCCGAAATCGGACAGGCTCACGAGGGTAGTTTGGGAATTTTATACTCTTACATTGATGCACTTGCGAGAACGGGAGTTGACGCAGTTAAATTTCAAATGCATATTGCTGAGGCCGAAAGTAGCGTACATGAACCTTTTAGAGTTTTATTCTCTAAAGAAGACAAATCACGATTTGATTATTGGAAACGAATGAGTTTTACTTTAGAAAAATGGAAGGCGATTAAACAGCATTGCGATACTTTAGGACTTGATTTTATCTGTTCTCCTTTTAGCAATTTAGCGGTAGATTGGCTCGAAGAGATTGGAGTTGAACAGTATAAAATAGGTTCAGGTGAAGTCACTAATTTTCTGTTACTTGAAAAAATTGCAAGGACAGGGAAACCCATAATTTTATCTTCAGGGATGAGTTCGTATGAAGAATTAGATAAAACTGTGGAGTTTCTAAGAGATAAAAAAGTCGAATTTTCTGTTTTGCAATGCACAACATCTTATCCAACACAACCAGAACAATATGGGTTGAATGTGATTCAAGAATTGCAAA
Source organism: Flavobacterium psychrophilum (assembly GCA_945861915.1). Lineage (GTDB taxonomy): Bacteria > Bacteroidota > Bacteroidia > Flavobacteriales > Flavobacteriaceae > Flavobacterium > Flavobacterium psychrophilum_E. The sequence continues at coordinate 2,319 of CAMAWK010000089.1, forward strand.
AACGATACAAGGTTCCGGTAGGCTTCTCAGATCATTCTGCAAAAGTAGAAACCTGTATTGCTGCGACGGTTTTAGGAGCATGTGTTTTGGAGTTTCATGTTGTTTTTGATAGACAACTTTTTGGTCCTGATTCTAAATCTTCATTGACTATTCAGGAAACGAAAGAGTTGGTGGTAGCAGTAAGAAATATAGCAACTGCTTTAACCAATCCCGTTGATAAAACGGTTAATGAAAATTTTAGTTCGCTGAAACAGATTTTTGAAAAGTCATTGGCAATAAATAAAGATTTATCTCAAAATCATATTTTAACTTTCGATGATTTAGAAGCTAAAAAGCCTAAAAATTATGGTATTTTGACTAGTAATTATCAGGATTTAATTGGTAAAAGACTTAAATTTGACAAAAAACAATGGGATTTTCTCAATGAAGAAGATGTAGAATGAATAAAAAAAGAAAAATAGGTGTAGTCATAACAGCAAGACCTTCTTATAGTAGAGTAAAAACTGTTTTACAGGCAATACAAAGCCACCCAGATTTAGAACTGCAACTGGTTGTTGCAGCTTCGGCTTTATTGGATCGATACGGTTCTGCGGTGAATTATATAGAGAAAGATGGTTTCAATATTGCGGCCAAAGTTTTTAATGTCTTAGAAGGAGAGAATTTAACAGCGGCTGCCAAAACTACAGGAATAGGGATTTTAGAATTATCCACTGTTTTTGATAACCTAAAACCCGATATTGTAGTAACCGTTGCAGATCGATTTGAAACGATGGCTACAGCCATTGCAGCATCTTATATGAATATTCCATTGGCTCACATTCAAGGCGGAGAAGTTACAGGAAATATTGATGAAAAAGTACGTCACGCCATTACAAAACTAGCTGATTATCATTTTGTGGCTTCAGAAAATGCCAAAGAAAGAGTCATTAAATTAGGAGAAAATCCAGCAATGGTTTTCAATACGGGTTGTCCATCTATCGATTTGGCTTTACAGGTAGGGAACGGAAAATTGTCATTTGATCCGTATCAAAAATATGGTGGAGTAGGAGCAAAACCAGATTTGTCCAATGGATATTTAGTTGTGATGCAACATCCAGATACTACTGAATATCAAAATTCTAGAAAACATATTGAAGCTACTTTAGAAGCAATTTATAAATTAAATAAACCAACACTTTGGTTTTGGCCAAACGTTGATGCTGGAGCCGATGGAACTTCAACAGGAATAAGAGGTTACAGGGAGCAACACCAATTACCAAATGTTCATTTTTTTAAAAACATGGAAGGAATTGATTTTCTGCAATTACTGGATAATTGCGATTGTTTGATTGGAAATTCAAGCGTGGGAATTCGAGAATGTGCTTTTTTAGGTGTTCCAGTTGTTAATATTGGTTCACGCCAAAACAGAAGAGAGCGAGGCGGTAATAGTTTCGATGTTGATTATTCGCAAGATCAAATTCAAGAAGCTATTTTAAATTCAATTAAAAAGGGGAAAGTGGTTTCTTCTTCAATATACGGAAACGGGAATGCGGGAATTAAAATAGCTAATTTATTGGCAGAATTACCTTTGCAGTTTCATAAAACAATTATGTATTAAAATGCGAATTTTAGGAATAATTCCAGCTAGAAGTGGTTCCAAAGGAGTTACAGGTAAAAACACTAAGTTATTAAACGGAAAACCTTTAATGGAGTATACTACAGAGATAGCAGTTAAATCTAATTGTTTTACAGAGTTAATTGTTTCTACTGATGACGAAAAAATTAGTGATATTGCAAAAAAACTAGGAGTTAACGTTCCTTTTTTAAGACCAACTGAATTAGCTCAAGACAAAACTCCTACAATAGATGTTATTGTTCACGCTTTGCAATGGTACGAATCTCAGAATATTTTTTTTGATGCGGTTTGTTTGTTGCAAGTAACTAGTCCTTTTAGAACCGTAGAATTTTTAGACAAAGTAATAAAAAAGTTCGTTGAAAACGACTCAGATTCTTTAGTTTCTGTTCAAAAAGTCCCCCACGAATACAATCCACATTGGACATTTGAATTGAATGAAGAGGGTAATTTGAAAATTGCCACAGGCGAAACAGAAATAATTTCTCGTAGGCAAGAACTGCCAACTGCTTATTTCAGAGATGGTAGTATTTACATAACAAAAACCGATGTGATTTTAAATCAAAACTCTTTGTACGGAAATAACATTTCTTATATTGAATCCGACCCAGAATTATATGTTAATATCGATACTTCAGAAGATTGGGAAAAGGCAGAAATGATGGCAAAAAAACTCAAACTATAATGTGTGGCATCGCTGGAATAATTGGAGATTTTGATTCAAATCAATTGGATGCAATGCTCAAAAGTCAGCGCCATCGTGGACCTGATTTTACAGGAAAATATACAGATGAAGGTTTTGCTGTTTTAGGACACAATAGATTAGCTATTATTGATTTATCTCCTCAATCTAATCAGCCATTTTGCGATAACTCTGGACGTTATAGTTTAGTTTTTAATGGAGAAATCTACAATTATCTTGAGATTAAAGCAGATTTACAACAGCAATACGATTTCAAAACAGAATCCGATACTGAAGTCTTACTTGCCGCATTTATCGTATATGGAAAATCCTGTTTAGAAAAGTTCAATGGTATGTTTGCTTTTTCAATTTGGGACAAACAAGAAAAAAAGTTGTTTGCTGCTCGAGATCGTTTTGGAGTGAAACCTTTTTATTATTGTTTAAAAGAGAATTCGTTTTATTTTTCATCGGAGATAAAGGCAATTCACGCCGCTGGAATTTCTAAAAAACCTAACGAAAAAGTCTGGGCGTCTTATTTTGCTTATGGTTCCTATGGAATGCCAGATGAAACTTTTTGGGAAAGCATTTCACAATTGCCCTGCGGTCATTTTTTAGAGTACCAAAATGGTATTTTAACTATTCAAAAATGGTATTGTTTTGAAGACCAAGTTGCCAAACAGCCTAAAAATCTAACTTACAATCAAGCAAAAGAAAATTATTTAGAGCTCTTAAAAGACAGCATTAAACTGCGTTTTAGAGCCGATGTTCCACTAGGTTTCAATATTAGTGGCGGTTTGGACAGTTCCGTTTTATTGGCTCTGGTTAATTTACAAGAAAAATACATTTCCAAAAACCAGAAATCAGAAATAGTTAGTCTGCAATCTGCAATCAATGCTTACACTTTTTACACCAATAATTCTGATTATGACGAATTGCCTTGGGTAGAAAAGATGATTGCTAGTACTAAAAATCCTTTAACTAAAGTGCTTTTAGAAGCAGACGAAGTTCCTGATTTGGCTAAAAAAATGGCTTGGCAACAAGACGAACCCTATGGAGGAATACCTACATTGGCGTATGCCAAAATTTTTGAACAAGCCCGAAAAGCGGGTGTCTTAGTTTTACTAGACGGTCAAGGTATGGACGAGCAATGGGCAGGTTATGATTATTATACGCAACAAAACGAAGCAACGATTCAAGGTGTAACCAATTCTCCATATAAAACCAATATACTTTCGGAGTCATTTTTGACAAAAGCTTTAAAGCCAGTGTATCCAAAACCTTTTGAGGATGAAATACTAAATAAACAATATCGTGATTTATTTTATACCAAAATCCCCAGAGCTTTGCGTTTTAATGACCGAATTTCGATGGCTTTTTCTACTGAATTACGAGAGCCATTTCTAGATTATCGATTGGTCGAGTTTGCCTTTTCTTTCCCTTTGGATTTTAAAATAAAAAATGGAATAACAAAATATATGTTGCGCGAAATTGCTTCGGAATATTTAGCTAACGATTTGGTTTTTGCTCCCAAAAGAGCTTTGCAAACCCCACAACGAGAATGGCTAGCAGAGGATTTGAAAGATTGGGTTGAACAAAGTTTTACAGCAATTGAAAAATTAAATTGGTTTAATATAGAAGAATTACAAAAAGAATTACAACTTTACATAAATGGAAATTCGCAATCTAGTTTTCATATTTGGCAGTGTCTAGGATTGAGAGGATTGCTTAAAAACGAGTTGGAATAGTTAAATTGTTATAAAAGACAACATTTTATAAATTATAAATAAACAAGCATGAAAACTAACTATTTTTCTCAATATAGTCAAGATAAATTCTTAAATGAGGTAGTTTTTTCTAATAAAAAAAGAGGTTTTTATATAGATATTGGTGCTCATGATGGTGTTTCTTTTAGTAATTCCTTATTTTTTGAGAAGTACAATAACTGGGATGGTATTTGTGTAGAACCAAATCCTGTAGTTTTTAGTAAATTAATTTCACATAGAAATTCTACTAACATGAATGTTTGTATTGGAAATGAAAATAAAACAGTAAAATTTACTCAAATCGAAGGGTACTCTGAAATGTTAAGTGGAATTACAGAAAGATATGACGATAGACATATTCAAAGAATTAACAATGCTATTCTAAAAAATGGAGGAAAAAGAAATGAGATTGAGGTTCAAATGATAACATTGGATAGTATTGATGGGTTGAAAGATAGAAAAATTGATTTTATATCTATTGATACTGAAGGGAATGAATACGATATAATAAAAGCGATTGATTTTGATTTATTAGATATTAAATCTTTAGTAATTGAAAATAATTATAAAAATAATCAGATTAAAGATTATTTAAGTTTATTTGGATTTGAACTAATTTATAAATTAGATTGTGACGAAGTGTTTTTGAATAAAGAATACTTATCTATTGGGATAAAATCAAAAATTTTGGTTTTAAAATTAAAATCGATATTAAAAAAGATAATTATGAAAATGAAATTAAGCTAATAATAAAATCAACCCAAAACGATAAAAATCCCAACAATGCTATTTAACTCTTTCTCTTTTTTGCTTTTTCCTTAAATTTGTTTTAGTTTTTGACAGGATTTTTTTGAAATTTGAATTGTTATAATATTTTGTTTCTTAAAGAAAACAATTTTATTAATAAACGTTTGTTATATAAAACGATTTTGCTTATTTTTGTTTTTTACAAAATACAAAATGGAACAATTATTTGAAAAATACCGACAAAAACTGCAATATACTTCTACAACGATAATAAGAAGTATAATGAATGATATTGATTGGAATTCAAGATTAATTGGTATAAAAGGCGCTAGAGGAATTGGAAAAACCACTTTGTTGTTGCAGTATATTAATATACACTTGAAAGAGGAACAAGACAAAGCCTTGTATGTTAGTTTAGATAACATTTGGTTTAGCAATCATTCCTTGGTTGAATTGGTTGATTATTTTGTAAAAAGAGAAGGGAAATATTTGTTTCTGGATGAGGTTCATAAATACCCCAATTGGTCGCAGGAACTCAAAAATATATATGATGATTTTCCGACTTTGAAGGTCGTTTTTACGGGTTCTTCCTTATTAGAAATTTTGAATGCTCGTGCTGATTTGAGTCGTAGAGCCATCGTTTACAAGATGCAAGGACTTTCGTTTCGAGAATTTATAGCTTTTGAAACGGGTTTACTTTTAGATTCTTACTCTTTGGAAGAAGTACTTGAAAATCATGTTGAAATTTCTAAAACAGTACTTTCTAAAATAAAACCATTACCACTTTTTGAATTGTATTTAAAACAAGGCTACTATCCTTTTTATAAAGAAAATCCTGAATTGTATGGTTCTATTTTGATGGAAATTATCAATATGTCCCTCGAAATTGAATTGCCATTACTCCGAAAAGTAGATTTGGGGTATGTTTATAAAATAAAACAACTGTTGTTAATTATTTCAGAATCGGTACCTTTTGTTCCTAATACCACGAAGTTGAGTGAAAAAATGGGAATCGTAAGAGGAACGCTATTGCTGTATCTTCATTATTTAGACGAAATTGGTATTACTCGTAATTTGAATAAAGAATCGGGTGGCGTAAGTAAATTGCAAAAACCTAACAAAATTTTTCTGGATAATCCGAATTTGATGTATGCTATCGCACCTAAATCAAACAATATAGGTAATAGGAGAGAAAGTTTTTTTGCCAATCAATTGGGCTATCAACATGCATTGAGTTATGTAGAGCAAACGGATTTTTTAGTAGATAATGACTATTATTTTGAAATAGGGGGAAAAGGCAAAAACACCAAGCAAATAAGAGAGTTGACAAACGCTTTTATAGCTGCCGACGATATAGAGTTTGGGTATAATAACACTATTCCATTGTGGTTGTTTGGTTTTTTGTATTAGCAAATTTAGATGTAAAAACAAATCGTTTACAATGAAAAAACTGGGAATAGTCATAACAGATGGAGTAGGTTTTCGTAATTTTATTATGAGTGATTTTTGTATGGAAGTCAGTCAGCAATTTGACGAAGTTATTATTTATTCAGGTTTGCCAATCACTGCTTTTCCATTATCAATTCAAGAGAAATGTACGGTAAAAGAGTTAGAAATTCATGAAGAAGGGAAGACGAGTTGGTTTTTCCGGAAATGGAAAGAGGTAGCGCATTTGCAAAAGTATCGTTCCATTTATGGGATGAAAGATTGTTTGGTTTCAGGCTATCCAAAAACAAATTCTGCTAGGTCAATATTGGTAAAATGCATTTATTTTTTGACTCGTTTTTTTCATTCGGATAGGAGTATTTTAGCTATTGAAAAGAGACAGTTTCATTTTTTTTCTAAAAATAAAACTACTCAATCTTATTTTCAATTGCTTCAACAAGACCAACCTTCCCATGTTTTTTTTACGCATCAAAGACCACCTTATGTAGCTCCTTTTTTGTATGCTGCTCAACAATTAAAAATTCCGGTAAGTACCTTTATTTTTAGCTGGGATAATCTCGCTTCAAAAGGACGAATGATGGGAACTTTTGATTTTTATTTGGTTTGGAGTGATTTAATGAAAACCGAATTGTTGTATTTTTATCCAAACACAAAAAACGAAAATGTGCAAGTAGTTGGAACGCCTCAATTTGAGCCTTATGTGATGGG